>DAONCJ010000040.1:0-13426 GCA_035401985.1 Burkholderiaceae bacterium
ACAGCGCCGGGTCATCCGCGCCACCGTCCGCGGCCAGCCCGGCGCAAGCCCCGTCCGAAGCCGCGCGTAACGTTACGCCGATCGAGCACCCGCCCGATCCGGATCAGATGACCTTGCCGCCGATGCTGGGCACAGCCAGGGCGCCGGGAACACCGGCTGTCTCGCCGACAGCCGCTCCCGCGCAGCCTCAGCGTCTGGTCGACCTGCCGGACCCGGCTGTTTCACCCGCGCCAGCGAAGCCAGCGGAAGACCCGCTGGGCATCTTCCAGGATTCGGCGCACGCCCCCACGGTCATTGCGCCGCCCTCGCGCGCGCAGGCGTCAAGCGAGCGCCGCGGCCCGGTGGCGGCGCCGCCGCAGGCGCCTTCGCCGCCGGCGGCTTCAGCATCGGCGCTCCAGGGACCGGCATCGCCCGACCTGGCCCGTCCGCCCCCGACATCCGCGACATCCGCCCCGGATGCTGCCGCATCGCCAACGCCGAAGCGCAAGGGCCTGGCCATTGCCGCTGTTGCCGCCGTGCTGGTTCTGGGCGGCGGCGGGGCGTGGCTGATGTGGAAGGACGCGCCGACGCAATCGTCTTCCAAGCCACCCGAGCGCGCGGCGCCTGAACTGACGCAGAAGTCTGGCGCAGGCAGCGCGCCCCCGAGCGCCACCGGATCTCCGTCGACCTCGTCAGCCACGGCAGCTCCCGCCGGCCCGCCTGCGGGCACCGCTGGCAGCGAACCGCCCGCGTTGGCGACAAACACGAGTCCGCCTGCGGCGGCCACGGCTTCTGCAGCGGCGTTTTCGCCGCAGGCAGTCATCGAGTCGCTGCACGAATTGCGCGACCCGTCATGGCCGGTATCGGTCAAGCTGCGAAGCGACACGCTTCGAATCGACCGCGACAACCTGCAGTTCCGCGTGACCAGTGCCCGCGCCGGACATCTGTACGTGATCCAGGTGGGTACCGACTCCGCGCATTTCTGGCAGTTGTTTCCGAACGGCAGCGATCGCGCCAATCGCATCGAAGCCAACCGCGAACTGGTGCTGCCGCGGTCGAGCTGGTCGGTTCTGTCCAGCGGCCCGGCCGGCATGAACCGCCTGATCGCGATCGTCACGCCAAGCCCGCGCGATTTCTCGGCGGCGGGTCTGCAGCCAACGACCGCCAGTTCGTTCATCGGCGAATTCGATCTTGGCCTGGCGCGCAATGCATGGGCGCGTGACGGCCCCTCCGCGTTTGCCGGCAAGGCCATCAACTGCACGCTCGATGCCGCTGCCTGTGCGCGATTCGGCGCGGCGCGATTCGACATCCGGGAAGTCAATTGACGGTCCTCGGCCGGGGATTACAGCTTCGGTCGGATACCCAAGGCACGCCGGCGATGGCTAGAATCCGGACACGGATCGAGAACCCATGAGCGACGACGACAACACCCTTTCCCAAGACCGGACTCCCGGCGAAACCTCGGT
Organism: Burkholderiaceae bacterium; assembly: GCA_035401985.1. Taxonomy (GTDB): domain Bacteria; phylum Pseudomonadota; class Gammaproteobacteria; order Burkholderiales; family Burkholderiaceae_E; genus Quisquiliibacterium. Next base: position 1,446 of record DAONCJ010000040.1, read on the forward strand.
GACGATGCTCCCAAGGGGCACTCGGCTGCAGGAATTCGAAGTGACCGGCGTGGTCGGCGAAGGCGGCTTCGGCATCGTCTACGAAGCGATGGACACCCTGCTGAAGCGGCGCGTGGCCATCAAGGAGTACATGCCGTCCCAGCTGGCCTCGAGGGTAAGCCGGCGCACCGTGAAGATCCGCTCGCAGGAGTTTGCCGAAACCTTCAGCGCGGGCCTGAAAAGCTTCATCAATGAAGCGAGGATGCTCGCTCAGTTCAAGCATCCGGCGCTCGTTGAAGTCTTCCGTTTCTGGGAAGAGAACGGCACTGCCTACATGGCCATGCCGCTGTACGACGGGCTGACGCTGAAGCACTTTCTCAGCGGTCATCCCGAGATGTCCAACGAGCGGTGGCTGCGCGGTTTTCTGGCGCCGGTGCTGGATGCACTCGAGCACATGCATGGCATGCATGTGTATCACCGCGACATCGCTCCCGACAATCTGCTGATCCTGAAGAACGGAGCACCGCTGCTGCTGGACCTGGGCGCGGCGCGGCGCGTGATCGGCGACATGACCCAGGCGCTGACTGTCATCCTGAAGCCGGGCTACGCGCCGATCGAGCAGTACGCCGACGATCCGGCGATCCGACAGGGCCCGTGGACTGACATCTACGCGCTCGCGGCCGTGGTCTATTTCGCGATCACCCGCAAGGCGCCGCCCCCGGCGGTTTCGCGGATGATCAAGGATCCGTTCAAGCCGCTGGCCGAACTTGCGCCGGCCGGCTTCAGTGCCGATTTCATCGCAGCCGTCGATCGCGGGCTGCTGGTGCGCCCCGAGCTGCGGCCCCAGACCATCGACGAGTTCCGGACCCTGCTAGGGGTCCAGTCGTTCACGATGAACATGGCCCCCTCGTCGCTGACTTCGGCCGCGCAAGCCGCCGAGGCAGCCAACGTGCTCAATACCGCCGCCCGGGCAGCGGCGCGGACGGCCGACCGGAATTCGGCTGCCATGGCGCAACAGTCGGCGCAGTCGGCCCCGTCGCCCCGGTCAGCGAATCCGTCGCAGTCGGCGGCGTCTGGCCAGTCCATGGCGCCGATGAGTTCGGCGGCGGCTCCCGCGCCCGCTGCGCCCGCTGCGCCTTCAGCGTCCGTCGTTCATGACGATATCGACAAAACGCTCCCGCCGCCCATGCCAGTTCAAGCCACCAGCGGGAACGCCCCGGCGACGGCAGCGTCGCCGAGTCTGCGTCCCGGACAGACAGGGGGCGCGACGCCTGCGCAGGGGTCGGGGCAGGACGCACAAGCGCCGCTTCCCGCGCCCCTTCCTGCATCCCCTTCGGCGGCCGTGATGGGCGCACTGCGCGGACCGGTGCCTGCGGCATCTTCGCCTGGCAGGGCTGCCCGGCCTGCGTCCGCCGCTGGCTCGAACGCTGCCCCAGCGGCCGGTTCACGGAACGCCAGATCCACCAGCGGAGCGACCGGGGCTTCGCAGTCACACCCATCGGCTTCCAACCCGAACACCGCTCATTCGCGCAGCCCCCTGCCGATCATCATCGGTGTGGTCGGCCTGCTGATCGCCGGCGCGGGCGCTGCCTGGTATCTGGGCAGACCCGATCGCGTTGCCACCGACCCGGCACCGGCAGTCAGCGCGAACGGACAGACAGCCGTCGCCGTTGCCACTCCGGCGCCCTCGCCCTCGCCCTCGCCTCCGAACGCCGGCGCGTCTGCCGCGGCTCCCGCAGGTGGCGACGCTCCTGGAACTGACAAGCCAGCGCAGCCGCCCGCCGCGTCTGCGGCAACCGCTGCTGCGCCCGCCTCCGACACGGCATCCACGGCTGGCACTGCCAGCGCGCCGGCTCCGATGGCTGCTGCTGCAGCCGGGTCTGCCGCAGCTTCTGCCGCCACCCGGACCCCTGCCCCGGTCGCATCCTCCGGGCCCGGCACGTCCACCCCAGCGCCCGCTCCGGTGCCCGCTTCACCGGCATCGGGGCCAGTCGCCGCGCCGCTCCCGGCGACGGCGTCTGCACCGGCTGCCGCGACGCCCGCCGCCGCCGAAGCCCCGATCGAGAAGCGCGGCACGCTTCGACTTTCCGTGCGCCCATGGGGTGAAGTGTTCGTCGACGGCGCGAGCCGCGGCGTGTCGCCCCCTCTGAAGCGGCTGACGCTGGCGGAAGGCACGTACAAAGTGGAAGTGCGCAATCCGGCGGGACCGTCAGTGACACGCCAGATCGAAATCAGGAACAATCAGTCAATCAACCTCGAACATCAGTTCTGAGGACTCATCACTCACGCCCACGAGTCAGGAACGGCATCACATGACACCTCGAAAGTACCGGCCTGCCCTGGGTGTGCTCCTCATCGGCTTCGTGATTGCCGGCTGTGCGACGCCGTCTGCGCAGGCTCCCGCCCCGGCGGCCGCACCTGCGCCCCCGCCGGTCTACTCGCCGCCGCCACCCCCGCCCCCGGCGCCTGTCGCGACTCCATCGCCCTCACCTGCGCCCGCCGCTCCGGCAGCGGCCAGTACCGGACCAGCGCAGCAGCGTCTGGCAGAGGGCATCGCTCTTTACGAAGCGGGCGACTTCGCCGGCGCGATCCGCAAGCTGACCTCGTCGCCCGAACTGAACGATAAAGCGGTGAATGCCGACATCAAGGCGGAATCCTTGAAATACTCGGCATTCAGCTATTGCGTGACCAGTCGACGGGCAAACTGCCGCCGCCAGTTCGATGCACTGCTGACTCTGAAGCCCGAGTATCAGTTGACCCCATCGGAAGCCGGCCACCCGGTCTGGGGTCCGGTGTTCAAGCAGTCAAAGACCGCTGCGGCCGCCAAGCGAAAGTAGCCTGCGACGACCCGCGGAAGCGGGTCGCCCGAACCTCTCAGCCGGCCGGGAATATCCGGGTGCTGAAATCCATCTGCCCCACCCACACGGCGACCGCCGAATAGTTGTCCTGGCCCGGGCGGCCGCTGTCCATGACCAGTTGCTCCATCGCAGCAAGCCATTCTTCCGGCGAACCGACGCGCTGCAGCGCGGCCTCCATCGCGGCTTCGGTGACGTACTCCCAGAAGCCGTCGCTGCACATCAGAAATGCATCCCCTTCCTGAAGCGCAAACGGACTGCTGATGACGTCCGGCTGAAAGCCATCGTCGGCGCCGAGCGAGGCGATCAGCACACTGCGCTCGGGATTTCCGCGCAGACGTTCGGGATCTGCGAATCCTGCATCGACCATCGACTGGAAGAGGCTGTGATCCTTGGTCCGGTTGACGACGAAGCCGCTGCGAAAGCAATACAGCCGCGAGTCGCCGATATGCCCCCAGACCGCTTCGAAGTTGGCAGGATTGAACGCGAGAACAACCAGCGTTGCGCGCATGTCGGCCGTGTCGCTGCTGTTGCCCTGCTGACTGATCACATCTTGGTTGGCCTGATCGATCAGAGAAAAGATCATGCCGGGCGAACAGCCGGGCGCCAGCGAAAACTGCCGGAGCACGGTCTCGACCGCGATGCGGGAGGCGACGTCTCCTCCACCATGGCCCCCGGCGCCATCGGACAGCACGCAACAGATGGGTCCGCCGTCACTCCAGTAGCCGCACGCATCCTCGTTGCGTTCACGACCACCCTGCTTGGACAGGACCGAAATATGGATCTCCACCGGTGCATACCTCTCAAGTCGGCGCGTCAAATCTGGAGCAATCCGTCAACGGCCCGGAGTCAGGTCTTGTCCTGGTGCAGCTTTGAAATCTGCTGCTCGTAAGCACGGACGAACTCGCGCCCGAACAGCGCTTCGAAATCATCCTCCGCCTCGCGCGAGATGTCGGCGAAAAGCTCGGAGAACAGTTCCCACAAACGCGCCTTTCGTCCCATCGGCAGCATGGAATCGAGCACCGACTTGCGTGTGAGGCGGGACTCGAGCACTGCAGGATCGAAGCGTGCGATCAGTCCCTGCATCGCGGCCCGCATCCCCGCGATGAACCCGACCTGATGCGCCAGCAGGTCGTCATAGGAATCCTGCAGTGCGGGCACCGGATCGAGGAAGCCCCGGATGGACTGAGTCGACAGCAGATGCGCCAAAGCCGCGTGCGCATCGGGCGAGAATTTCAGCGGGTTGTTGTCCCTCGAGGCGATCATCGTCACCTCGGTCTTCATCTCCCGCTTGAGCGTCGCGCGAGCCTGAAGGAGGTCAATGGTGCCCTGAGTGGCGACCTTCACCAGTTCGCCCAGCCGGCGCATCAGTTCAGGCGACAGCTGTGGCGGCGCCCCGCGCGAGGCAAGCGGCGGGCGAGGCAGCTCGCTCAGGCCGAGCCCGAGAAGCAGGCCCTTGAGCAATTCGAAATTCAGCTGCTCGAGCTGCTCGGGCGTGGCGCCGGGCACGCCGCCTGCGCCTGCGGCCGACCCGGTTCCCCCGCCCTGCGCCGCTGACGCAGACGCCGCCTGAGCAGCATCGCGACCGGCCTTGGTGCGGGCGACTTCCGCGCGCAGCGCCTCGACCTGGGCCCGATTGAGTTCGTTCAGGAAATCCGTCGGACGTGTCTTGGGCGGTGGCTCGAAATCGACCCGATGGCGCTCGGCAATCTCGTCGGCAATCGCCCGGATCTGCTCGGGCGCCAGCGGCTCGGGCGCACCGCTGCGTCCGGCGAAGTTTGCCGCCCCCGGGCCTGACGACGAGACCGATGGAAGTTCGGGCAGCAGCTTTGAAATCGTGATGGTGGGGCTGATCTCTTCCGGCTGGTTCCATGACAGGAACGCGGCCGAGGCTGGAATGTGCGCAGGACCCGCGTCGCGGGCCGGCGGCTGACCGAGGACGGGCGCCGCAGGCGAAGGAGTCGCCGCCGCAGGTGAAAGGGATGGCACCGCAGGAGAAGGGAATGGCGCCGCAGGCGAAAGCGATGACGCCGCGGCAGGCGCGGGGGCAGCCGGCCTGGATGCCGGCGCAGGCGCCCGCGGTGCCGGAGCCTGTGCGTCGCCGTCAAAACCGAAATTGGTCGGGGGGATCGCCTCGGGCATCCGGAAAAGTCCCGCCACCTCGGGTGTCGTGTCAGGCAGCGAAGCCGGCTGCGCCTTGGCGGTCATTCCGAGCGAGGCAAGCGGATCCATCGACGAGGCCGTGTTCGGCTGCGAAGCAGGGCCCGACAAGCCGGAACCCAGGCCAAGAGGATCGGGAGAAGCGCCCGCCAGGTCGAACATCGCATCGAGGTTGTCGCTCGAGCGCCGCGACGAATCGAGAACCTGCTGATGGGACGACCCCAGACCGAGGAGATCGGAGGACGGACCCGCCGCCGGCGCAGCGGGTGGCTGCACGCCCAGACCGAACCCGCCGAGGGGATCATCGAGCGACGAAGGTCCTGCATCGATGCCCAGCGCCGCAAAAGGATCGTCGATGGTGCCGGAGGGCCGGGCGGCACCGAATGAAGCAGCGGGCATAGGCGCCAGTCCAGGCATGGGCTGAGGCGCAGGTGCAGAAACCGCCGGCGGCGGCGCCGACATGGCCGCCTGCTCAACGGCGATCTCGTACTCGGCAACGACGATGTGGTCACCCACCCGCAGTGCCGACTGCTCGCCGGGGCCGACTTCGACGCCGTTCACGACAATGGCGCTCGCCGAACCGGTGCACCGGATGATGTATCCCTGGCCGCCCCGCTCGATGCGGGCCTGCTCGCGAGAAATGTGCCGTCCCGGATCGGGCAGCACCAGGGTGCAGTCGGGCGAACGACCGATGGTGCCGCCAGCGTCGAAACGCGCATGCAGCGGAGCGGCCAGAGGGGTACCCATCTGGCTGACGACACGAAGACTCAACATGGAAGAAGTCATGGACAAACGAAGTGTAGGAAAGATACGGGATACGTGTCTCTAGCACCATAGTTGTAGTCCGCCGCCATACGCCTTATGAACGCTTGTGAGCCATGTTGTCGGAAGGGTATTCTCGGAGAACATCCACCAAGGAGGCTTGACATGACAACAAGTGGTCTTCAGACCCGCCCGCACAATGATTCACTCGGTCGCAATATCCGGCTGGCGTTCCTCACAGTCGGCATTGCGCTCACCCTGCCGGCCTGTCAGACGGCCACGCCGACTGCACCAGTGGCCGCTCCATCGGCCTCCGCCACCAGCGCGCAGGCCAGCGCCCCGCGGCCCGCGGCCCCGGCCGCCGCTGCCCCGGCGCCTGCCGCGGCGCCGCCCGCTCCTCCGCCTCCCGAGCCGGTTGCCTTCGATCTGGCGATCGAACGTGCCGCCACTGCGCTCTTTTCGTCTGCCGAGCGCAACCCCGAACTGATCGCCCGGGCGCCCCGCCCCGTCATGATCGACCCGCTCATCGACGGCAATACCGCCCAGCAGACCATCGCGTCGGCAGCCATGGGCCGCAAGATTGCCGACGTGATGAGCAGCAAGTTCAACCGCTTTGCGGTCACGCCGTTTCGCAAGAACTCTCTGGACGGCAATCCGCTTCTGCTCGTCGGCACCCTGACCGCCATCAATGCGGCCGGCAGTCCGCAGGCCCGCAACGACCTGTACCGGATCTGCCTTGCACTGGTCGATGTCAAAGCCGGCAAGGTCGTCGCCAAGGGCGTGGGTCGCGCCACCGAGCAATCGGTCGATCACACGCCGCTGGCCTTCTATGGCGACAGCCCCGCACTGGTCAAGGACAAGATCGCCGATGGCTACGTCAAGACCTGTCAGGGGACGCGCGCCGGCGACCCCGCCGACTCGGCCTATCTCGAAGGTCTGCCGACCGCCATGCTGATCGACGAGGCGGTCAACGCCTATCAGGCCGGCAGGTACAGCGATGCCAAGAAGCTGTACAAGACCGCCTCACAACTGCCCGGCGGTGCTCAGAAGCGGGTCGTGACCGGGCTGTACCTGACCAGCTGGAAACTGCGCCAGACGCGCGATGCCGAGGCGGCGTTCAAGTCTCTGGTCGACACCGCACTGGAAGAAAAGCGCCTGGGCATGAAGTTTCTGTTTCAGCCGGGCAGTACGCAGTTCGTCGCCAATCCCGACCTGCGCGCCCAGTACGGCATGTGGACCCGCGTCATCGGCGCACGCGCGGCGTCCGGAAACAATTGCCTGACCGTCATGGGGCACACCAGCCGAACCGGCACGGATCCGGTCAACGATGCGCTGTCTCTCAAGCGCGCCGAAGTCATGAGCAAGATGCTCGAACAGCGCAGTACAGCCCTGCGCAAGCGCCTTACCGCGCAAGGCGCAGGCTCGCGTGAAACCATTGTGGGCTCTGGTACTGACGACGCGCGTGACGCGATCGATCGCCGAGTCGAGTTCCGCCTTTCGGAGTGCAAGACATCATGAAATCCAAGTCCCCTCAACTGCTGACGCAACTGCTCGCAGTCGCCGCGCTGTCTCTTCCCTGCGCGATCGCAGTCGCGCAAGTGGCGCGTGACAGCGGCCCTGTCCTGACGGGCAAGGGCGTGACCGAAGAAGCGCTCACCAAGGCGCTGGCGCCGGAAGATGACGGCACCCGCACCCGCAGCCTGCGGATCGGCCCGGCCGCGCCACAGCAGATGAAGGCGTCGCGGCGCTCGGACGAACCGTCGCCTTCCGCGACGAAGCAGCCGAGTACGGGCGCGGCGTCCCTGCTGATCACCTTCGAGACCAACTCGAAGGCAATCTCCGGCAGCTCGATCGCCGCCCTGGACAAGCTGGGGCGCGCGCTCAAGAGCGAGAAGCTGGCGCAGTACAAGTTCGACGTCGAGGGCCATGCCGACCCGCGCGGCAATGCGGACGAGAACCTCAAGCTGTCCCAGGGACGCGCCGAGAGCGTCGTCGAGTACCTCATCAGCAAGCACGGCATCGAAGGCAGCCGCCTGCAAGCGGTCGGCAAAGGCGACCGTGAACCGGTCAACAGCCGCAATCCGGCTGCGCCGGAAAACCGTCGCGTCACGGTACGCAATATCTCGAACTGAGGGCAGCCCGGGCCGATTCATTCGGCCCGGCCGGCAGCGGCCTTACTCGAACACCAGGTGAGACAGGAACTGACGTACCTGCTCCCGCTCACCGGACTGCGGGTGCTCGAAGGTCCACACAGCGATGCCCACTCGCTGCTCGCGCCGCACGTAGATATGCCACTGGTTCAGCCGGGTGCCCTGGTACGTGAATGCCAGGCGCAGCAGGGTGCTGGGCAGCGGCGCCAGTTCCGCCGCAGGACCGGCCCTCGTCACGGCCATGTCCGAGGCAAACGCTTTCAGACGCTCGCACTGCTGGTCGGCGTAATCGTCCAGCGTCGTCGATTCGGCGAGCTGATCTTCCTTGCACACGACGGTCTCGGCAAAGCTGCCCGGGCCCTCACGTTGCAGACCCAGGTGGCCGATCACGAAATACCCCGGAGGCGGCTCGTGCACATGCCAGGTCGTGCCCTCGATGTGATCGGCCGAGGCTTCCTCCATGGTCACGATGAAGGTGGTCTCCCCGGCTTCGACGCGGTCGCCATGAGCCAGCACGACCACACCGTCGACCGACCCGCCATTCACGAAGGTGCCGCCCGAGGAGCCCAGATCTTCGAGCCGCAATTCCTCGCCCTGCTGCGTCAGCACGAAATGTCGGCGCGACATCGCCGGATCAGCGATGCGGCAGCCGGCACCCTCGCGCCCCACTTCCAGCGGCTGCCCCGGTGAAAGGTGAACATGGCCGATCGGCTTGTCGCCCTGAAGCACATCGAGGTGAACGGTAGCGGCCATGACTCAGATCTTCAGCGCATCGAACCACGCCGGATTCAGCGCGCGGTAGTGGGCGGCCAGCGGCTTTTGCGACAGCTGGCGCCACAGTCGCGTGAACACGATCGCGCGCTCGAGCAAGGCGTCGGGCACTCCGGCAGACAGATTGGTGAGCATCGGCAGCAGTTCGGTCATCAGCGCGTAAAGACGCTGCTCGGCAGCTATGAAGCCCGGCATGTCCAGCGGCGGATCGATGGCGTGACGGCCGAGCGTGACGGTCGGATCCATCGGCAAGGTGCGTGACGACAGCTGCGTTCCGGTGGGCAGGTCGATGTAGATCACCCATCCGGGCGCGGTGACTTCGGGCGGTTCGGGCGGGCGTCCCTTGCGCAGGAAGAACGGCAGCGCCAGGAAAGGCTTGCCCTCGAACAGGAACGGCACCGGATACCCGCGCGAGGCTTCGCGTGGCATCGATGGAACCTGGGCACGGTAAGCCTGCACCTGCTGGACCCGCTGTTCGACCAGCGAGGGCTTTGCATCAGTGGCGCCGCCTGGCGCGGTCATGGTCATCAGCGTTGCTCCCGCCTGCAAGAGAATGGCCCGGCGCCCGCGTCGCGAGGGGGACCACCGGTTCATCGGACCGGATTGTCCGTGACGGCGATCGGGCCGCCGTCCATGGAATTCGCATAATCGGCCGCCGGCACCACACGACCGGGCTGATTGGTGCCCGTGTCGTTGATGGTGTAGGCCAGCGTGTCGCCATTGCCGTCCTGTATGGCGCCCGTCGTGTGAACGGCGTGGCCCCCCGACTGGTTCGGATCATTCCACAGCCGGCCGGCATCGTGGCCGGAGATCACACCCTGATTGTTGGCAAGCGCCTGGTCGACATTGGCGGTGGTACCGGGCTCCATGTGGGCTGGAACGCCGCCGTTCTCGAGGATGGCTTCCTCGCCGCCGATCGGCGTTCCGGAGTTGCGGTTGTATCCCGAAGGCGGCGGCCCGTTGGCGATCGCCTCCATCTGAGCCTCGTTGTAGTCGTTGCCGGTCACCTGGTGGATGATCTGCTGGGACGACTGCACCGCGCAGTTCTGGTAGCTCTGCTGCCCGGGATGCAGTGCGCGTCCCGCGGCCGGATCACCGATCACATTCACATGCACCGGGTCCGCCCGCTTGCCCAGGGCTTCGAAGAAGGCATCGCCCCCGTCGCCGGCGCGCACTGCATTCAACTGACGGATCAGTTCTGCCTGCCGTTCCGGCGGGCCGTCGAGGATGACGTTGGGCGAGTAGTAGGTGACGATGCTGCCGTCGGGCTGCAATTCGCTGCGCGGATAGGCCGGGCTCATCACCGCCTTGACGGCGCCCATCAGCGCGGCCATCAGCCCGCCGAAGCCCATCGCACCCATGCCTGCCATGCCGACCATGACGGTCGGCTCGCCCATCGCGATGACATCAGGGGGCCCGACGCAGACCATCAGGTCGCCCATCCGCGACTGCGGCATTCCGCCGACCAGCACGGTGGGCGCGCCCATGATGATGGGGCCGCCCACGTGAGGGACCAGCACGGTCACCAGCGGGCAGGTGTGCATGTCGGTGATCCGCGCGGCAGGCTTGCCGCCGATCAGGACCGTGGGGAACCCGCTGACGATGAGCCCGCCATGGACCGACGGATCACTCAGCCGTGCAGCGAAAGTCATGATCGGACTCCGGGATGCTCGAGCATGGACATCAGCTGTTGATCTTGACCAGCGGCGCCTTGATGTCGACCAGGCCCATGCCGGCGATCTCGATCTTGGCCCCATTGACCGTCACGTTGACACCCTTCAGCTCGATCGTGCCGTCCATCTTCATGGTCAGCGAAGCGGCGCCGGTCTTCAGCAAGATCTCGGTCCCGGCCTCCATCTTGTAGCTGGTCCCGACCTTCATGGTGGTGCTGCCCTTGGTGTCGCCCGTCTCGTTGCCACCCACGGTGATGTCGCGCTTGCCGGTGATGTCGACCTTCTCATTGCCACCGACCGTCTCGGTCCGGTTGACCGTGATGTCGATCTTCTCGTTCTTCTCGACCTTTTCGGTGCGGTCGCCCTTGACCGTGATGGTCTCGTTGCGGTCGACGATCTCGGTGCGGTCGCGCTTGATGTGGACGTTCTCGTCGTTGTCGACCGTCTTGGCCCGATCGTGGCCGACCCAGTGGGTTTCGTCGTTCTCGACTTCGATCCGCTGGTTCTTTTCGGCGTGCAGCCAGACCTCCTCCTTGCCCTTGAGGTCTTCGAAGCGCAGCGCATTGGCGTTCTTGTCGGTGCCCTGCTTGCTCGAACGGCTGAGCATGCCCCACTGCGTCTTGTTGTCGGGCAGCGTCCAAGGCGGCATGTGATCGGCGTTGTAGACCATGCCGTCAATGGCGAGTACCTGCATGTCCTTGGCCAGGCCGGCACGGAACGCCGGGCTTTCCCACAACACTTCGTTCACCTTGCCGCCCGTGCTGGCAATCTTCAGGCCCAGCGAATAGCTGAAATCGTCCAGCTGCTGACTGCCCTCCATGTCGGTGATGGCCGCGTTGGGTGCATCGTTGTAAACCAGCACCCAGCCCGCCCGTTCCAGGCCCTGCAATGGCGCTCCCGGCCCAAGGCTGTCGATGCGTGCACGCAGGAAGCCTGCCCAGTCATGCGCTTGCACGGCCTGCAGTGCAGTCACCACTGCGTCAAAATCATAGGTCTGCACGCCCATCTTGCCGGTGCTGGTGCCCGCGCCAAAAAAATTGCGTGCAAAATTATCCAGCGAACGCTTGTCCCTGGACAATTCACGCAGCTTCATGTCCACGTCCAGCCACAACAAGGTACCTTCGTCATAGAAGTCATAGCCACGCTGCCAGCTGGGCCACGCCTGTGGTGCATCGTTGAATTCGATGATTCCCTGGTACACGGTGTCCTGCAGATCACGCCAGCGGCGGCCAACGCGATGTTCAAACAAGGCCGCATTGGCAGCCAGCACTTCCTGCGCCTGTGGCGGCGTATATAGCCCGGCACGTGCAGCCAGCACCCAGGCCCAGAATTCAGTCTGGCCTTCGTACATCCACAACAGCTCGTTATGCATCGGCGTGTTGTAGTGCGGCGTCCACAATTTTTCCGGACGCAGGGACTTGCCGTTCCAGCTGTGCGCGTATTCGTGCGGCAACAGGTAATTGTCGGTGAACGGCGCGCCGCCGCTCAAGTAGTCGGGAAAGGTGCCGTTTTCGCTGGACTGGTGGTGTTCCAGGCCGATGCGGCTGAACTGGTCCGACAACGCCAGCAGGAAGTCGTAGTGCGCGAACGGGCGCGTGCCAAACACCCGGTCGGCCTGGCGGACGAGTGCA
>DAONCJ010000041.1:0-13395 GCA_035401985.1 Burkholderiaceae bacterium
ATCAGATAGCCATCCTTGTATTCCGGCACATGCGTGAACAGCTCGTGGTCCCAGGCGATGCGGTCGATATCGGTTTCCATGATGCGGAAGTTCGGCACGGCGGCGCTGAAATGCGCGTTCATCATCGTGGCCAGGTGGCCATAGAAGTTGTGCGGCGCGACGTTGACCTGATAGGCATCGGCCGCCGAAGCGATCTTCAGAGACTGCCAGATACCGATCCAGACGGCGTCGATGATCGCCACGTCGAGCGCTTCGTGTTCGAAGTAGGGCAGGAACTCGACCAGACCGGTCAGCGACTCACAGCCTGAAATGGTGAACGGACTGGCCGCCCGGATCGCCGCCAGGGCCTTCGCATGGGGCGTGTCGATCTCGACCCAGTACAGGCCCAGATCGGAGAGCGCCCGCAGCAACGTGAGGTAGCCCTCGGTGCGGGCGTTGAAGTTCAGGTCGAGCAGGATGTCCATCTGCGGGCCCGCGCCCTCGCGCAACGCCCGCAAGTAGGCGCGCTGGCCTTCGATGACCTCGCGGCTCGGTGTGCGCTCGATGTCGCCGGCCCGGCCGAATCCCGGGGCCCAGCCGCGGATGCCGTCGGGCGTCTCGCGGAACACGTTGGTCTTGAGCGCCGTGAAGCCGCGCTCGCGGACCTCGGCGCCGAACGTTCGGACGTCGTCGAGCGTTCGGATCGCCGGCGGGTAATGTTCGGGCCGCGAGATTCGCCAGGAGCCCGCGTGCGACCAGTAGACGCGGATACGGTCGCGAACCTTGCCACCCAGCAGCACATGGCAGGGCACGCCCAGCGCCTTGGCCTTGGCGTCGAGCACCGCGTTTTCGATCGCGCCGATCGCGCGAGCCAGCACGCCCACCAGTGACTGCCGGACGAGCGCCGCCAGCCTGGCGTACAGCCGCTCGTTGAGCAGCACGTCTTCGCCGACCACGTGGTGGCTCATCTTCTCGATGGCTGCGGTGACTCCCACGCCCTCGTAGCCCTCGTCGTATTCACTCCAGCCGACGATGCCGGTCTCGGTGGTGATCTTGACGAAATGGTAGTTGCGCCAGCCGGCCCGGCAGGCGAGGGTTTCGAGGCGGGTGATCTTCACGGTTCGGTCCTTGCTGCGAGTGCCGGCAACGCAGGAAGCAATGCGGCGCCTGAGATTGTCCGGGTAGCCAGCGGAAACACCGCCACACATTGAAGCACGAAGAAGATCGCCGAGGCGCACCAGAACGGACAAAACGTTGCACGGTTTCGGGCGCCGGACGCGCACCACGGTGGCGCAAAATTCCTGGAAGCGGGGGAATCAGCCGTGCCGGGAGCGCGGCAACACTGGCATACATCTTGCGGTATCCAATCTTGTATACCAGAAGAGGCCCCGATGGAAACCGTTGCACGTCAGAACTTCGATGCCGGCAAACGGCCCGCGATCACCATCCGCGGGCTGATGAAGACCTTCGCCGGTTCGCCTCTTTACAACGGCCTGGACCTGGACATCCCGAAGGGACGGTTCATCTCGGTGTTCGGCCCGAACGGCTGCGGCAAGTCGACACTGATCAACCTCATCTCGGGCCTGATTCCCACCGACGGAGGCGAAATCCTGTTCGATGGCCGCGGCGTCGCCGACGTCACCATCGGCTACGTCTTTCAGAACTACCGCGACGCGCTGTTTCCGTGGATGAGCGCGCGCGACAACATCGACTATCCGCTGAAGGTCCGCGGCTGGGATGCCGCCCGGCGCCAGCGGCGGGTCGACGAGCTGATCGCGCAGTTCGAGGTTGGATTCGACCTGAAGCGGCGCCCGTTCGAGCTCTCGGGCGGCCAGCAGCAGCTGGTCTCGATCCTGCGGGCCCTCGCGCCCGAGCCCGAGGTCATGTTCCTGGACGAACCCTTCTCGGCACTGGATTACGAGATGACCCTGTTCATCCGCGAAAAGCTCCAGACCGTCTTCGAGCAGACGGGCGTGACCATGCTGCTGGTCTCCCACGACCTCGAGGAAGCGGTGTATCTCGCCGATCATGTGCTGCTGCTGACCAAGCGCCCCACCCAGGTGGCCGACATCATCGATTTCGCGGCCCCGCGCCCGCGCAACGACGCCACCCTGTCGGCGCCCGATTTCGTCGCGACCAAGGCGCGCAGCCTGGCGATCTTCCAGCGCGAGGTGCGCCGATGAGCCGGCTGGCGTCATGGGCCCAGGCCGGGCTGCGGCAACCGTTCTGGGTCGGCCCGCTGCTGATCTTCGCGGTGTGGTGGCTGGCGGCGGCCGGGCAGTGGATCAGTCCCAAGCTGCTCCCCGATCCGGTCTCGACTCTGGCCGCCCTGTGGACATCGGTCACCGACGGTTCGCTGGCCGGCGATTTCGCGGGCACGCTGGGTCGCACGCTGGCCGCCTTCGCGGTGGCGGCGGTGCTCGGCGTTCCGACAGGCGTCGTGCTGGGCTCGGACACGCGCATCTACCGGTCGCTGGAATTCGCGATCGATTTCTTCCGCTCGACGCCCGCCACCGCGATGTTCCCGCTGTTCCTGCTGATCTTCGGCATCGGCGAGGAATCCAAGGTCGGGGTGGCGGCCTTCTCGGCCTGGCTGGTGATCGTCTTCAACGTCGCCTACGGCGTGATGAATGCCCGCCCGACCCGCATTCTCGCGGCCCGCGTGATGGGCGCATCGCGGGCCCGGATCTTTCGCGACGTGATGTTCTTCGAATCGCTGCCGCAGACCTGCGTCGGGCTGCGGCTGGGTGTCTCCTACGCGCTGGTGGTGATCATCGTGGCCGAGATGTTCATCGGCTCAGCCAACGGCATGGGCCGACGGATCATCGATGCCCAGCAGATCTTCGACTTGCGCCAGATGTACGCCTCGATCATCGCCACCGGCTGCCTCGGCTACGGGCTGAACCTGCTGTTCCTGTCGATCGAGCGCCGGTTTCTGGACTGGTCGGGCCGATAGGGCCGACACGCCCAATCTGCCCGCCACCCTCTTCCCCGCGGACACCCCCCGCCTTCACGCTGGAGTTCTCGAATGACAATGCAACGTCGCCAGGCCATCAAGACCGGGGCCGCGCTGTCGGCCACGCTGGCCGCCCCCTGGGTACACGCCCAGAAGGCCGACAAGGTCAGGCTGTCGTGGCTGCCGATCATGCAGACCACCGCCCTGTATGTGGCGGTGCAGGACCGCCTGTTCGAGCGCGCCGGGATCGACGCCGAGCTGGTGCAGTTCCAGAACCCCAATCAGATCATCGACTCGCTGGTCGCCAACCAGGCCGACGCCGGCGCACCAGGCGCCGCCGCCGGCATCACCATGCTGGCCGAGTCGCGCTACCCGGGCAGCTTCAAGGTGTTCGGGCTGCAGGGCGGCGGCATCCGGGTCAACCGCATCAACGACGGCCTGATCGTGAAGAACGGGTCGCCGATCAAGACCTTCAAGGACCTGCGCGGACGATCGCTCGGTCATCTGCCCGGCATCCAGTGGCGCACCATCTCGCGCCACATGCTGCGCGTCAACGGCCTGGATCCCGACAAGGACGTGCGTCTGCAGGAAATCGCGGTCGGCCTGCAGGTGCCTTCGGTGGTGGCTGGCAGCATCGACGCCACGCTGTCGCTGGAGCCGGTGGGCTCGGTCGCGGTCGCTTCGGGCGAAGCCACCCGAGCGATCGTCAACCCCTGTGCATCGGTGATCGCCGACCCCTTCTACTCGGGCGTGTCGGTGCTGACCGCCCGCTTCATCAAGGAGCGCCCGCAGGTGGCCCGCAAACTGGTGCAGGTACTGGACCAGGCGACCCGCATCGCCAATGCCGAATTCAACCGCGTGCGGCCCTACTTCGCCAAGTACACCGCCATCCGGGGCGAGCAGGTCCGCGTGATCGCGCAGCCCTACCTGCGCGCCTGGAGCGAGCTCGACGACACCGATGTGCGCTCCTACCAGGCACTCGTGGACGTGTTCCACAAGGAAGGCGTTCTGAAGGACCGAATGGATGTGCGCACGGTGCTGCTGAAGCCATCGGATCTGGCCTGAACCTTCACGAGGAGCACACGACATGAGCGGCTATCACGACATCGGCGGCCACGCCGCCGGACCGGTCGGCAGGACCGAACTGCCCTTTCAGCACTGGGAAAAGCAATCCGAGGCCATCCGCAATCTGCTGGGCGACGGCTCGCGACGGATGGTCTCGCTCGACGAGATCCGCCTGGGCTTCGAGAGCTTCGGACTCGACAAGTACCAGGCCTTCTCGTTCTATCGGCGCCGGCTGGAAGCGATGATCGACACCCTCGAGAAGAAGGGCCTGATCACGCGCGCGGAATTCGAGCAGGAACTCGCCCGGGTTCAGCGCGAATGGTCCGATCCCTGCAGCAAAGTCTGATGGCGACGCCAGCCGTGGTCCACCCGGTCCGCTTCCAGGTCGGAGATCGTGTGACGGTGCTGGCCCTCGGCAAGCCCGGTCATGTGCGCACACCCGACTACATCCTCGGCAAGACCGGCGAGGTGATCGAATTCTGCGGCTGCTTCCTCAATCCGGAAGACCTGTCGGTTGGCCGCACCGCAGGTCCGACGGTGCCGCTGTACCGGGTGAAGTTCCGGATGGACGACTTGTGGCCGCCGCCCCAGCGCCACCCCGATGATGCGTTGTGCATCGAGATCTACGACCACTGGCTCGCGCCGGCGGCCGCATTGCAGGAGACCAGGCCTTGAACGCATCCGCACAGACCCCCGGGTCGCCCGACAACACGGGCCATGATCATGAGCACACCGCCGGCCACGACCACGACCACGACCACGACCACGACCACGAGCACGAGCACGAGCATGACTCGCTCGTGGTCGAAGACGAGCCCGGCAACCTGCTCGGCCAGCAGATGGTCACGGCGCTGCAAGCACTGCTGATCCGGCGGCGGATCCTGTCGGCCGGTGAGGTGGCCCTCGAGATTCAGAATCTGGAGGCACCGGGAACGCACCTGGGCGCGCGCATCGTCGCCCGCGCCTGGGTCGACCCGGCCTATCGGCAGCGGCTGCTGGAAAACGGCAAGAACGGCGCGGCCGAACTGAAGATCAAGGTCGGCGAGGCGCAACTGGTGGTGGTCGAGAACACGCCTGCCCTCCACAACGTCGTGGTGTGCACTCTGTGCTCCTGCTATCCGCGCTCGATCCTGGGCCAGCCGCCAGCCTGGTACATCAGCAAGGCCTACCGGGCCCGCACCGTGCGCGAACCGGCCAGCGTGCTGGCCGAATTCGGGCTGACGCTGCCGTCGACCACCGCGATTCACGTCCACGACAGCAATGCCGACATGCGCTTCCTGGTGCTGCCGCAGCGCCCCGAGGGCACCGCTCACCTGAGCGAAGACGAACTGGCCGGCCTGGTTACCCGCGACAGCATGATCGGCGTGGCGCAGGCCATTGCGCCTACGCCTCCCAATAAGGAAGCCCCATGATCCGAACCCCTGTCCCGTTCAAGGCCCCGGTCGCCGCCCTGCTGACGCTCGGCGCGGCGCCCGCGCTGGCCCATCACCCGATGGGCGGCGCCCTGCCCGCCACTGCCTGGCAGGGACTGGCCTCAGGGCTGGGACACCCGGTCATCGAGGTCGACCACCTGCTCTTTCTGCTCGGCGCGGCCGCGGTCGCCGCACTCACGCGCGCGGCGCCGGCACGGGCCGGGGCGGCGCTGATCCTGTACGCGCTGGCCGCCAGCCTGGGCACCCTCGCCCGGGTCGGCGAAATCAGTCTGCCGACAGGCGGGCCGGCGGTCGCCCTTTCGCTCCTGGCGGTCGCCATCTGTCTGTGGCTGCAACGCGGACCTTCAGGTATTGCCGGTGGTATGACTGCCGCCGCCGCGGGACTGATTCACGGTCACGCCTACGGCGAGGCGGTGATCGGGGCGCAGGTTGCACCGCTTGCCTGGTACCTGGCCGGGCTGGTGATCGTTCAGTCGGTCCTGATGATCGGCTGCTTTGCCGGCCTGCGCCGTCTGGGTGACTTCGCGGCCTCGCGGACCGTCACCGTGGCACGCAGCCTGGGCGCGGTGATCGGGGCAGCCGGACTGACGCTGCTGTGGGCCGGCGCCTGAGCGTTCCAAAGATTCATTCGTGCCGCAGCGCATCGATCGGGTCCATCCGTGCCGCGCGGCGCGCCGGGAAATAGCCGAACACCACTCCGATGAAGGCCGAGAACAGCAGCGCCAGCACATTGATCGACAGATCGAACACATAGGGCACGCCCATCAGGTCCGCCAGGCCATACGATGCGCCGGTAGCGATCAGGATGCCGATCACGCCACCCAGCCCTGACAGCACCACCGCCTCGATCAGGAACTG
This sequence comes from Burkholderiaceae bacterium, assembly GCA_035401985.1. GTDB lineage: Bacteria > Pseudomonadota > Gammaproteobacteria > Burkholderiales > Burkholderiaceae_E > Quisquiliibacterium. Next base: position 6,292 of record DAONCJ010000041.1, read on the forward strand.
CAGCAGCACCTCGTTTTCGAGCGCACCGACGGCCAGTCGCAAGCCGATCTCGCGGGTGCGCTCGGTCACGCTGACCAGCATGATGTTCATGATCCCGATGCCCCCGACCAGCAGACTGACCGCGGCCACCGCGCCCAGCAGGCTGGTCAGCACGCCCATCGTGCTCGACAGCGTCTCGGCCAGCTGCTGGGTGTCAAAGATGTTGAAGTTGTCATCGTCACCGGGCGCCAGCTTGCGGCGTTCCCGCAGCAGCTCGCGCAGGCTGGCCTTCAGCGGGCCGCTGTCGGCATTCGCCTTCATCGACACCGAGATCATGCTCACACGCCGGCTGCCGGTCACCCGGCGCTGCAGCGTGCGCAGCGGCACCACCACCACATCGTCCTGATCGCCCATCCCGCCCTGCCCCTTGGCGGCGAGGATGCCCACGACGTCGCACGAGAACTGCTTGACCCGAAGCTGCTGGCCCAGTCCGGTCGTCCCGACCGCTCCGCCGAACACCTCGCGACGCACGGTCTCCCCGAGGATGCACACCGCGGCGCCGGCCTGCTGCTCGTCGTCCTCGAAGATCCGCCCGCTGGCCAGCCGCCAGTTGTTCGTGCCGAACCACTCGTTCGTGCTGCCGGTGACGCTGGTCGACCAGTGGCGGCCGTTGGCGACGACATTGACGCTGGCGCGGCCTTGCGGCGCCACGGCCTCGACGCCGCCGATCTGCGACGCGATCGCCTCCGCATCGCCCTCGGTGAACTGGGCGACGCCGCCTCCGCCACCGCCGCCGCCGGGTATCCGCTGGCCCGGCGTGACCATCAGCAGGTTCGCGCCCAGGCTGGTGATCTGCGATTCGATCGAGGCGGTCGCACCGTTGCCCAGGGTCACCATGGTGATCACCGCGCTCACGCCGATGACGATGCCGAGAACGGTCAGGAAGGAGCGCAGCAGGTTGCGCCGGATCGAGCGCAGGGCCAGCATGAAGACGCTGAACAGCATCGTCAGTCCTGCACGGCGGCCGGCTCGGCCGGTGCGCCGCTGACCGGATGGAGGTTGATCTCGTCACGGGCGATCAGGCCGTCGACGAACACGACCATGCGCCGCGCGTAGGCCGCCATGTCGGGCTCGTGCGTGACCATCAGCACGGTGATGCCACGGTCGCGGTTCAGCGCCATCAGCAGCCCCATGATCTCGTGGCTGCGGCGGGTGTCCAGGTTGCCCGTGGGCTCGTCGGCCAGCAGCACCGCAGGTTCCGTGACGATCGCCCGCGCGATCGCCACGCGCTGCTGCTGGCCGCCGGACAGTTCACCGGGCATGTGGTGCTCCCATCCGCCGAGGCCGACCGACTGCAGTGCGCGCGCCGCGGCGGCGCGACGCACCGCCGCGCTGTCGCCGCGGTACAGCAGCGGCAGTTCGACGTTCTCCTGCGCCGACGTGCGGGCCAGAAGATTGAAGCCCTGGAAGACGAAGCCCAGATAGCGCCGCCGCAGGCGGGCCCGCTGATCGCGCGAAAGCGCCTCGACCCGGGTGCCCTTGAACAGGTACTGCCCCGCGGTCGGCGTGTCGAGGCAGCCCAGGATGTTCATCGCCGTCGACTTGCCCGAGCCACTGGGTCCCATGATCGCGACGAATTCGCCGGCCTCGATGTCCAGGTCGATGCCCTTCAGCGCCATCAGCTCGGCTGCGCCGGTGCCGTAGCGCCGGGTGATGCCGCGCAGGCGGATGAGCGGCTCGGTCATCGCGTGGTCCTCACGGTGCAGCCCTCAAGGCGCGCCCGCGCTGCGCTGCTCGGTGATGACCTGCATCCCCTCCTGCAGATCGCCGCTGACGATTTCGGTGCGCTGGCCATCGGTGATTCCGGTGGTCACCGGCACCGCCACCGCGACGCCCTCGCGCAGCACCCATACCTGCCGGCCCCCGCCACCTCCCGACTGTCCTGTAGCCCCGCGTCGCCTGCCGCCGCCCGGAACGCGCGGAATCAGACTCGACGTGAAGTTCTTCTTCGCCGCCTGTGCGGCGCCCGGCGCGGCTGCGGTCGGCGTGAACCGCAGGGCGGTGTTGGGCACCACCAGCACATTGTCGCGACGCGTGGCAACGATCGTCGCGGTGGCCGTCATGCCCGGGCGCAGACTGAGGTCCGCGTTGTCGACATCGAGATGCGTCAGGTAGGTGACGACGTTGTCGGTGATCGTCGAGCCGAACCCGACACGCGTGATGCGGGCAGGGAACTTGCGGCTCAGGTAGGCGCTGACCGTGAAGGTCGCCTCCTGGCCGACCTTGACCGAGCTGACGTCGGCCTCATCGACATAGACCCACAGACGAAGCCGCGTCAGATCTTCGGCCACCGTGAACAGCGTCACCGCCTGCAGCGAGGCTGCGACCGCGTTGCCGGGATCGACATTGCGGGTCAGCACGACCCCATCGGCGGGCGCCCGGATCGAAGCTTTCGACAGGCTCGTCTCGTCGAGCGACAACGCCGCCTGGGCATCGGACACGCCGGCCCTGGCACTGGCTTCGTCCGCGAGTGCACGCGCGAGCGTTGCGCGTGCGCTGTCGAGCTCGGTTCGCGAGGGCACCTTGCCGCCGGACAGCCGCGCCACCTCCTCCAGCCGGTTCAGGGTGGCCGTCGCTTCCTTGACGGTGGCTGCCATCTGCGCAACCTTGGCATTGGCCGCGGTAAGCGCGGCCCGCGATCGAAGGATCTGATCGCGCAGCTTGGCCGTATCGAGCTCGACCATCACCTGGCCCTTGCGGATCCGGTCGTTGACGTCGACATGGACCGCACGCACCGTGCCTGACAGTTCGCTGCCGACATTGATCGTGCGGGTCGGCTGGATCGTTCCATTGGCCGTGACGGTCCGGGTGAGACTGGCACGCGTCACCGGCTGGGTGTTGTAGCGTGGGGTCGCGTTGTCGGCCTGCCGATCAAACCACCACCACGCGCCGGCGGCCAGGGCCAGCAAAAGCAGCAGCGCCAGCCACGGCGCGGGACGCCGATACCAAGCACGCGCCGGCGGCTCTGCCAGCAGTTCCGCCACCGAGCCGCCGGACGGCGCAGCGCTGGCCTCACGCTCGGGGCTGTTCACCGATTCGCCCCCGATCCATCGGCCAGTGCCGCCTGCGGCGACCAGCCGCCGCCCAGCGCCCGATACAGGCGGACCTGATCGGTGCTGACGGCCGCCCGCGCAAGGGCGACGTTGTCCTGCGTCGCCAGTCGGGCACGCTGGGTTTCGAGCACCACCTGAAAATCGACCAGGCCGCTGGCAAAGCGCTGTGCCGCGAGTTGCGCCGCCACGCTGGCCGATTCGGCCGCCTCGCGCAGTGAAGCCAGCCGCAGGCGGTCGTTGCGCAGTGCGGTCAGCGCGTCCTCGACTTCGCGCAGCGCCGTCAGTACCGTCTCCACATAGGCGACACGCGCCTGCTCGAACGCCGCCTGCTGGGCCCGGACCCGCGTCCTGGCCGCGCCGGCATCGAACAGCGGCACGGCCACGCTGGCGAACAGCGCGCTGACCACCGCCGCGCCGCTCGTCAGCGAGCCAAGGGTCGCGCCACCCAGCCCCAGCGTGCCACCCAGCGAGAAGCCGGGAAAGCGGGCGGCATTGGCCTGGGCCACACGAGCCCAGGCGGCGCTGACCTCCGCCTCGGCGGCGCGCACGTCGGGACGCAGCCGCAAGGTTTCAGCGGGCAAGGTGATGACCGGATCGGCGGTCGTCAGCGGCACCGGGCGGGTCGCGATCAGTTCATTCCGGATGGTCGTTGGCGCCTCGGGCGGCTGGCCGGTCAGCACCGACAGTGCATGCCGGGTCTGATCGATGCCTGTCTGCAGGGTCGGCAGCAGCGCACGCGTCTGCTCGGCCGATGCGCGCGCCTGTTCCACCTCGAGCGAGGTGACCAGTCCCGCCTGGAATCGCCAGCGCGTGATCTGCAGGATCTCGTCCTGTGCGGCAAGATTCTCGGCGGCGATCGCCAGGCGCGCCTGGCCGTTTCGCAGCTGGATGTAGCTCAGGCCCACCTCGGCGGCGATGGCCGCCTGCACGTCGGACAGCGCGGCATCGCGCGACAGAACCGTCGCGGCGCTCGCCTCGAGCGCACTGCGGTTCCCACCGAACACGTCCGGCGTCCAGTTCGCGCCCAGACCCGTCTCCAGCCGATTGCCGGTGCGGCTGCCGCCCGCCGTGCCATTGCGCACGGATGCCGACGCATTGAGCGTCGGCCACAGCGCCGCGGCTGCCACGTCGCGCAGCGCACGCGCCTGGGTCAACGCCCCCTGGGCACTGCGGACCCTCGTATTGGCGCTTTGCGACAGATCGACCAGCGTCCCGAGCAGCGGGTCGTCGAAGCGCTGCCACCACCGCGTCAGCGGCACAGCCGCATGCGTGAGGCTGCTGATGTCCTGACCCGACCATGCGGCGGGCACCGCGACCCGATCTTCCGATTTGAGTTCCGGGACCGGGGGCGCGACAGAACATCCTGCGACGACGCACAGCACCGCGCACGCTGCGATGGCTGCAGCGCTTCTATCGGTGATGGTGGGGTGACAACATGGCATCGTCCAGCGGCTCCGGAGGCGCGCGAAGACCGGCGATCAAAGCGCGCAGCCCAAGCTTGGCGTCTGCCGGCCGCAGCAGCCATCGGACGCCACGCTGTCTTCCCGTGAGCGCCCTCCTACCCGCGGGCTAGACCCGCAGCCGCGCCCTCAGATGCTCGATCTCGGACATCAGGTCGAGCACCAGGGCGACGGCCGGCGCACTGAGCGACAGATCGTCGATCAGACGCAGCGCCGTGCGCGCTCGCCCGAGGGCCGAACCGTCGAACACCCAGTCGGCCGGTCCGCTGCCTGCGGGGTCAAGCACACCCTCATCGACGAGCGCGAGCAGTTCCATGTCGGTTCCTCGACAGGCGCGACACAGTTCGTCCAGTGTGAAGGTGACCGATTCCTCGACGACAACACCGTCGACGATGATCTGACTCGATTGCATCGTGGACCTCCTCAAGGCTGCCGTGGATTGAACGCGGGGAATGCCTGCGCGTAGGCGGTATAGGCACTGTGCGCCGCCGGCGAGTCGGCTCGCGGAACAACGATCTGAAGCACCACATACAGATTGCCCGGCACCTTGCCGGGCAACCCCCGACCCTTCAGACGCAGCTTGCGCCCGGCGTTCGACCCGGCAGGTATCGTCAGCTCGACATCGCCCTCGGGCGTGGGCGCGGGAACCGTGGCGCCCAGCGCGGCCTCCCAGGGCGCAATCGCAAGATCGACCCAGATGTCGTCTCCTTCAATCCGAAATCGCTCATGCGGCCGAAAGCCGATCTCCAGATAAAGGTCGCCCGCCGCGCCATCGCCATGGCCCGGCTCCCCCATGCCGGCAAGCCGAAGGTGCTGACCGGGCCGGACCCCTTTCGGTATGTTGACCTCGACCTGGCGCTCCTGCATCACCACGCGGCCATCGGGCTCGATCGACGGATGACGCAGCGAGATCGTCTGCCGGGCGCCCCGGTAAGCGTCCTCCAGGGCAATATCGATCCGCGCATGATGATCGCCGCCGCGGGCGCCGGACTGATAGCCGCCGTGCGCGCCGGACGGACCCGCACCGGGCGGGGCGCGCCGACGCGGGCCGCGCTGCGCTCCCGCACCACGGCCGAACAGCGATTCGAAGAATGCGCTGAACTCCTCGGCATCCATGCCGTCGGCGCGCCCGCCGTGGTCGCTGAACTCGTAGCCCCAATCCGGAGGCGGCTCGAACGGACCACCGCGGGCCTGCGCGTTGGCGCGGCGCGTCATCAGATCGTCGTAGGCGGCGCGGCGCTCCGGGTCGCTCAGGGCCTCGTTCGCCTCGGCCACTTCCTTGAAGCGGGCCTCGGCATCGGGCTCCTTGCTGACGTCGGGATGGAACTTGCGGGCCAGCTTGCGATAGGCCCGCTTGATCTCGTCCTGGCTGGCGCTGCGCTCGACGCCCAGCGTTGCGTAGTAGTCCTTGAAGTCCATCGTCAGCGCTTGATGCGGCTGATCTTGGTGCCCTCGATGCTCAGGCTGGCCATCAGCCCCTGCTGATCGTTGATGAACGCGTAGGCGTCATCCTTCAGCGTGGTGGACGAGAAGTTCATGCCTGCTCCTTCGTTGACCACCACGATGCGCGGGCCGACACCGATCTCCCAGCCCTTCGAGGTCTCCAGATACCGGATCGCCTTGTCGCTCAGCAGAAAGAGGAAGTAGGCATACGACTCGGCCCCGGCCTGCCAGCCCCATGAAGCCGACACCGAGTTGTAGTAGCCGGCCACCTGATCGCCCTTCATCAGCACGCCTTCGCCGTAGCTGCCGCCAAAAACCAGGCCGGCCCTGACGACCTTCGGGAACACCAGGACAGCCCTGGCCTTCTTGGCGATTTCCTGGGCTACCGGGCGTCCCTTGTACAGCGTGGCGAGGGCCTGCGCGGCATCCTTGTTCAGATCCTCCGCGGTGGCGGCGACGGCCTGCCGCGAGATCAATGGAAACGTCAGCGCCGTGGCGGCCGCGGCCACGCCGATCTGAAACCTGCGACGGGATGAGTCCATGATTGATGTCCTTGCATGAGAAGAACCTTCGATGGCGCGTCCGTGCAAGGTCGCGCCGCTGCTTCGACTTCTGCGCTGCGCACCGGGACCTGTCTGTTCGTTGCCGCACCGATCCTCGCGAGGGCCCTGCCGGACGTCCGCTTCCCTGCTGCAATCAGCCGTATAGTTGTGCGCCGAACTCATCGGTCATACAGGGATTATTCATGCAGAACACAGCGCGTCAATGGGATGTCGTGGTCGTCGGCGCCGGCTTTGCCGGCATGTACCTGCTCCACAAGCTTCGTCCGCTCGGCTTCTCGGTCAAGGTCCTCGAAGCGGGCGCCGATGTCGGCGGCACCTGGTACTGGAACCGCTACCCCGGCGCCCGCGTGGACATCCAGAGCATCGAGTATTCGATGAGCTTCGACCCCCAGCTGGAACGCGACTGGAAGTGGAGCGAAAAATACGCGCCGCAGCCCGAGCTGCTGGCCTACGCCCGGCACATCGCCGACCGCTACGACCTGCGCCGCGACATCGCGTTCGACACCCGGGTCGAGTCCGCTGTATGGGACGACGCCACCGAACGCT
>DAONCJ010000042.1:0-13356 GCA_035401985.1 Burkholderiaceae bacterium
GCGCCTGCGCTATCTCGGGGGCGCCCCGATGCCCGCGCGATCTATAATTCAACGGACACCATGAGCCACTTCGACAAGCACGTTTTCTTCTGCCTCAACGAGCGCGACGATGGCCGAGCCTGCTGCGCCGACCACGGCGCGCAAGCCCTGCAGGCGTATGCCAAGCAGCGCATCAAGGCCCTGGGCCTGTCGGGCCCCGGCCAGATCCGCATCAACAAGGCAGGCTGCCTCGACCGCTGCGAGCTCGGGCCGGTCGCGGTCGTCTATCCCGAGGGCGTCTGGTACACCTTCATCGATCAGCACGACATCGACGAAATCATCGACTCGCATCTGGTCAAGGGCGTCCCGGTCGAGCGGCTGAAGCTGGAATGAATTCAGCCACCGAGCGACTGCTCGTCGCGGGTCCGGCGGGCGGCATCGATGTCGCGCTCGACCGCCCGACGACGCCGGCGCTCGGCGTGGCGGTGATCGCCCATCCCCATCCTCTGCATGGGGGTACGCGCGACAACAAGGTGGTCCAGACGCTGGCCCGTGCGCTGCTGGCCTGCGGATACATCTGCTGGCGGCCCAATTTCCGCGGCGTCGGCGAATCGGCCGGCGAATACGACGAGGGTCGCGGCGAGACCCTCGACCTGCTCGCGCTCGTCACCGCCGCCCAGGACCGTGCGCGCGCCGAGGGGCTGGCCGATGCCCCGCTCGTGCTGGCCGGATTCTCGTTCGGCAGCTTCGTGCAGTCGCGTGTCGCCAGCACCCTGGCGGCCTCGGGAGCCCCGGCGCCGCGGCTGATATTCATCGGAGCGGCAGTGTCGCGCTTCGCCGTCGACCCGGTGCCGCCCGACACCCTGGTCATCCATGGCGAGACCGACGATGTCGTGCCGCTCAGCGCCGTCTTCGAGTGGGCGCGTCCCCTCGACCTGCCGGTGGTGGTCATCCCGGGCGCCGATCACTTCTTCCACCGCAAACTGCCGCTGCTCAAGCGGATCGTGATGGCCGCCTTCGGCAATCACGACTGAATCGCCGCAGCAGCCGCCGGCCGTCACGCGATGTCAATGTCCAGCGACCTGGTGTTCCGCAAGACCGAAAAGGGCGTGCTCGAGCTGCGCGACCGCGGCCACGGATTGAACGCCCGCATCCGGCAGGTCCTGATCCTGCTGGACGGGCATCGGCGGGTGGCCGACCTGTGCCGAATGCTGCCCGAGGCCGAATTGCATCCGTACCTGACCCGGCTCGAGAGCGAAAACTTCATCGCGCGCCAAGCCCAGCCACCGCATCCATCGCCCGGCACGCCGATCCTCAGCGTGGTGCCCGCCGCGCCCGAACGCGCCGCGTGGCAGGACGGCCAGGAGCCGCTGCCCTCGCTGCGCGCCCGCGTCGTCCGCGCGCTGCTCGATGCAACCGGCCCCAACGGCGACGGCATGGCGGCGCGGATCGAGCGCTGCCTCACGGTGGACGAACTGCGCTCGCTGCTGGATCCGGCCGCCGCGATCGTCGAGGCCGTTGCCGGCCGCCACGCCCGTGACCGCTTCCTCGAACGCATCGGCGGGGCCGGAGCATGACCACGACCCCCGGCTTCGATCTGCGGCTGGTCTTCGCCAAGACCGCCGAGGGCGCCGCCGAATTGGTCAACCGGCAGCACGGCCTCACGACGGTCGAACGGCGCATCCTGATCCTCGTCGATGGCCATCGCCGGCTTGCCGACCTGCCGCCGTTTGCCCGGCCGGGCGAGATCGGACCCATTGTGGACAAGCTGCAGTCGCACGGTCTGGTCCGGCTCGCCGGGATCGCCGACGATCCGCCCTCGCAGGCGGCGCCTGTCGACCCCGAAAGCGTTCGCGCGCGCCTGCAATTCGTGCGTCAGCAGCTCGCCGGCGCGTTCGAGCGCGAACTCGGCAGCGACGGGCGGGTGCTCGAAGCGCGCCTGCGCGACAGCATCAGCATCGAGGTGGCGCGCCGGGTGGTGCGCGATGGCATCGACACCATCGTCCAGCGCTGCGGACGCGCCGCCGCCGACCGGGTCACGCAGCTCAGCCGGCGCGCCTTCGCCGAGCCCGAAACCGACTGACATCCGGCCCATTCCGGCACCGCGCACTCCACCCGGTGGACAGTCGCGGACCGGCCCTGCAGGCCCCCTATCAGAGGTGTCTATAATCCGCGCCTCCCGAATCATGAAATACACCACAAACACCATGGCGCATGCCGCACTTCTCGTCGCCACGATCACCGTTGCCGGCGCACTCGCTTTGAACCCGGCGCAGGCCGCCCGGCGCCCGGCCAAGCCGGCCGCGGCCGCCCCGGCCCCCGCAGCCGCGCCCGCGCAGCAGCCCGGCGGTGCGCCGGTGCTGGCCGCGCGCTCCTGGCTGCTGATCGATGTCACGACCGGCCAGACCCTGGCCTCGTCCGAGCCGGACATGAAGGTCGAGCCGGCCTCGCTCACCAAGCTGATGACCGCGCATCTGGTCTTCAATGCGCTCGATCAGAAGAAGCTGAGTGGCGATGCCCGTCCGCCGGTGTCGCAGGCCGCCTGGAAGGCGATCGGCTCTCGGATGTTCATCGAGCCGGCCAAGCCCGCGACCGTCAACGAGCTGCTGCAGGGCTTGATCATCCAGTCGGGCAACGATGCCTCGATCACGCTGGCCGAGGCGGTTGCGGGCACCGAGGCCGCCTTTACCGAGCAGATGAATCTCGAGGCCAAGCGGCTGGGCCTGACCAGCACCAGCTTCCGCAACTCCACCGGGCTGCCCGACCCGCAGCACTACTCCACCGCGCGCGACCTGGCGGTGCTCGCCACCCGCCTGATCACCGACCACCCGCAGCACTACGCCCTGTATTCACGCAAGGACTACACGTACAACGGCATCACCCAGCCCAACCGCAACCGGCTGCTGTTCATCGACCCCAGCGTGGACGGCGTGAAGACCGGCCATACCGAAGCAGCCGGCTACTGCCTGATCGCCTCGGCCCGGCGCGAGCAGGCCGGCACCGGCGTGCAGCGGCGGCTGCTTTCGGTGGTGCTCGGTGCGGCTTCCGAGTCGGCCCGCGCCATCGAAAGCCAGAAGCTGCTGAACTGGGGCTTCCAGGGCACCGAGGCGGTGAAGGTCTTCGCCAAGGGGCAGACCAGCGGCAGCTACCGCGTCTGGAAAGGCGCCGCGCCCGACGTCAAGGCGGGATTCGACCGCGACATCCTGGTGTCGGTGCCGCGCGGTCAGGCCGGTGCCGTGAAGGCCGAGATCGAGCGCCTGCAGCCGCTGATCGCCCCCGTCAACCTCGGGCAGCGGATCGGCACCCTGCGGGTCAAGCTGGGCGACCAGCTGCTGGCCGAACGCCCGGTGCTGGCCCTCGAAGAAGTAAGCCAGGCGGGCATCTTCGGGCGCGCCTGGGATACGATCCGCCTATGGATGGAGCGATGATGACTGCAAACCAGATCGTGTCACTGAACGGCCGGTTCATGCCCATCGAGGAAGCCAGCGTGCCGGTCCTCGATCGCGGCTTCATCTTCGGCGATGGCATCTACGAAGTGGTCCCCTCGTACGGCGGACGGCTGTTCCGCTGGCCGCACCATCTGGCGCGCCTGAAGCGCAGCCTGGCCAAGGTGCGGATCGACAATCCGCTGGACGACGCCGGCTGGCTGGCGCTGGTGCAGGAGCTGATCGCCCGCCATCCCTGGACCGATCAGTTCATCTACCTCCAGATCACCCGCGGCGTGGCCCGGCGCGACCATGCGTTCCCCAAAGGCATCACCCCGACGGTGTTCGGCATGGCCAGCGAGCTGGTCCCGGTGCCGGCGCAGCAGCGCGAGCAAGGCGTGGCGGCGATCACGCTGGTCGACGAGCGCTGGCTGCACTGCGACATCAAGTCGACCTCGCTGCTGGGCAACGTGCTGGCGCGCCAGGCCGCGGTCGACGCCCAGGCCATCGAGTGCCTGATGTTCCGCGACGGCGCTCTCACCGAAGGCTCGGCATCGAATGTCTGGGTGGTGCGCCACGGCACCCTGTTCGGCCCGCCGCGCGACAACCTGATCCTCGAAGGCATCCGCGTGGGGCTGATCGGCGAGCTGTGCCGCAGCAGCGGCGTGCCCCTGGAGATCCGGCCGATCCTTCGCGAGGAAGTCCTGCAGGCCGATGAACTGATGATCAGCTCGGCCACCAAGGAGATTCTTCCGGTCACCGTGCTCGATGGCCGCCCGGTGGGCAACGGACGGCCCGGCCCGGTGTATCAGGCGCTGTACGCGGCCTACCAGGCGGCCAAGCAGGCAGTCTGATGGCCGACGCCCCGGACCGGCCGCCGCCTCCCGATTCACCTCCCGCTTCACCCCCCGATTCGGCCGCGATTTCCGACACCTTCGACCGGATCGAGAAGCTCCTCAGCTTTCCGGCCGACTTCCCGCTGAAGGTGATGGGCCGACGGGTCGACGGATTCGCGCAGGCGATGGCCGACCTGGTCGTCCAACATGTGCCGCAGTTCGATCCGGCCACCATCGAGCTGCGCAGCTCGTCCAAGGGAACCTACCTCAGCGTCACCCTGCTGCTGCGCGTCGATTCGCGTGCGCAGCTCGAGGCCGTCTACCGAGCGATCGCCGCCCATCCGTGGGTGCGGGTCGTGCTGTAGCCGTCCCTCTTCTCTCTCATCTCACAAGGCACACGATGCTGATTCTGGTTGCCGGACTGCTGATCTTCCTCGGTCTTCACTCGGTGCGGATCTTCGCCGACGACTGGCGCACCGCGCGCCTCGCGCAGTGGGGCGAGAGCCGCTGGAAGGGCTTGTACTCGCTGGTCTCGATCGCCGGCTTCGTGCTGCTGGTCTGGGGCTACGGGCTGGCCCGCGCCACGCCGATCGACCTCTGGCAGCCGCCGGTCTTCACCCGCCATCTGGCGTCGCTGCTGACCCTGCCGGCGTTCGTGCTGCTCGCGGCTGCCTATGTGCCGGGCACCCGGATCAAGGCCCGGCTGGGCCACCCGATGATCCTCGGGGTGAAGCTGTGGGCGCTGGCCCATCTGCTGGCCAATGGCCGTCTGGCCGACGTGCTGCTGTTCGGCGGATTCCTGGTCTGGGCGATCTTCGATTTTCGCGCCGCCCGGGTCCGTGACCGCCAGGCCGGTCTGGTGCGCCTGCCGGGCCGCGCCAGCCGCGACCTGATCGCGCTGGCCGCGGGACTGGCGGCCTGGGTGGTGTTTGCGCTCTTTCTGCACGGCTGGCTGATCGGCGTGCGGCCGTTCGGCTGAGCCTGCGCGATGATCATCACCGAACACTTCCGGCGGCGGCCCTATCTCGAGACCCTCGAGGCGATGCGGTCATTCACCGCCGCCCGCCAGCCCGACACACCGGACGAGATCTGGCTGGTCGAACATGAGCCGGTGTTCACCCAGGGCCTGGCCGGCAGGCCCGAGCACCTGCTGGCGCCGGGCAGCATTCCGGTCGTGCGCACCGAGCGCGGTGGGCAGGTCACCTACCATGGGCCGGGCCAGGTGGTGGCCTATGTGCTGCTCGACCTGCACCGCAGCGGCCTGGGGATCCGCGAACTGGTGCGCGCCCTGGAGCAGTCGGCGATCGACCTGGCCGCCGAGGCCGGCGTGCACGCCGAGCGTCACGAAGGCGCCCCCGGGGTGTACGTCGCCGGCGGCGCGCCGCGCGAGGCCGGCGCCAAGATCGCCTCGGTCGGCCTGAAGGTGACGCGCGGCCGGACCTTCCACGGAGTGGCCGTGAATGTGTCGATGGACCTCGAACCCTTCGGTCGCATCAACCCCTGCGGCCATCCCGGCCTGGCCGTGACCGACCTGACCCGCGCCAGCGGAATGCCGCAATCGCCGGGCGAAGTCGCCGTGCGATTCGCGGCGGTGCTCGCGCAGTCGCTGACGCGACCGGTACCGGCCACCGCGCAGGACTAGAATCCTGAAGTGGCACCGGTTTTCGGCGCCGCCAGGAGCTCCATCGATGTCCGCCCCCGATCCGACCCCGTCCCCATCCGCGCTCACCGACGCCGCCAGCGGCACCGGTGCCGCCGCAAGCGTCTACGATCCGACGGTCAAGCAGAAGGCCGGCGCCAAGACCTCGCGCATCCCGATCAAGGTCGTGCCGGCTGGCGAGGTGCTCAAGAAGCCGCCCTGGATCCGCGTTCGCGCCGGCTCGCACAACACCCGCTTCTACGAGATCAAGGAAGTGCTGCGCGCCAACAAGCTGCACACCGTCTGCGAAGAGGCCAGCTGCCCCAACATCGGCGAGTGCTTCGGCAAGGGAACCGCCACGTTCATGATCATGGGCGACAAGTGCACGCGCCGCTGCCCTTTCTGCGACGTCGGCCATGGCCGGCCCGACCCGCTCGATGTCGACGAACCCGAGAATCTGGCCCGCACGATCGCGCAGTTGCGCCTGAGCTACGTGGTGATCACCAGCGTCGATCGTGACGACCTGCGCGACGGTGGCGCAGGGCATTTCGTCGACTGCATCCGCCGGGTCCGCGAACTGGCCCCGAACACCCGGATCGAGGTGCTGACCCCCGATTTCCGGGGCCGCCTGGACCGCGCGCTGGCCATCCTGGAGGCCGCACCGCCCGATGTGATGAACCACAACCTCGAGACCGTGCCGCGCCTGTACAAGGAGGCGCGCCCGGGGTCCGACTATCACCACTCGCTGAAACTGCTCGACGAGTTCAAGACCCGGGTGCCGGGCGTGCCGACCAAGAGCGGCCTGATGGTCGGCCTGGGCGAGACCGACGACGAGATCCTCGAGACCATGCGCGACATGCGCGCCCATCGGATCGACATGCTCACGCTCGGCCAGTACCTGGCCCCGTCCAATGCCCATCTGCCGGTTCGCCGCTACGTGCACCCCGACACTTTCGCGATGTTCGAGGCCAAGGCTCGCGAGATGGGGTTCTCGCATGCCGCGGTCGGGGCGCTGGTGCGCTCGTCGTATCACGCCGACCAGCAGGCCCACGCTGCCGGCGTGGGTTGAGTCCGGCGCGCCCACGACGGCGAACCCGCCGGCGGGCCGACCTGCAGCGCGCGGCGGCCGTCAGCGCCGGTTGATCGAGGCCAGCCGGCTGGCCGCCCGCCAGGCCTGCCACCGCGTGCGGGTCCGCTCGCCCCAGCGCCGCATGCGACGGCGCACCAGCACGACCAGCGCCCAGGACATCACCCAGCCATAGACATAGGCCTTCAGCCGCAGCAGGCCATCGACCGCCCGCGCCGCCCAGCCGATGCGCCGGACCTGCGGCTGGACCGCGCCCCACAACCAGGCAAGCAGCGCCGTGCCGGCCACCTTGGCCAGCACGAACAGCGACAGTCCCGCCCCCGCGTGGCCGTGCGCGATCAATGCCAGACCCGCCAGCTTGATCGGCAGCAGACCGCCCGCCGGCGCAAGCAGGACGATCAGGGCGCCATAGGGCGGCAGCGCGCGCACCGCCGCGTCGAGCCAGCGCAGCACCGGCCAGCGCATGATCCGGGCGATGAGCCGGGTGAGCGGATCCCAGAGCCAGTCCTCGAAGGCGAAGATCAGTGCGGCCAGCAGGACCAGCGGCGCCAGCAGAAAGCGGCGCAGCCGACGCAGGGAAGGCGACATGGCGGAGTCCTTCGAGTCGTGAAGCGGCAGGCCGACGGTAACATGCGCATCGCAGCACCCGGATGCAGGCGCGGTCTGGACCGGGGCGCGACACTTGCGGAATCCTTCCCCAACCCGAACACGGAGCGGCTGCCTTGACGCCATCGACCGACCATCAGCGCTTCTGGAGCCCGGTGGTCCGAACCCTGACTCCCTATGTGCCCGGCGAGCAGCCGCGCATCGACGGCCTGATCAAGCTGAACACCAATGAGCATCCGCTGGGGCCGGCCCCCGGGGTGCTGGCAGCCATTCGCGCCGCCGCCGACGATTCACTGCGCCTGTACCCCGATCCCGATGCGCGCGCACTCAAGGAAGCGCTGGCCCGGCTGCACGGGCTGCAGCCCGCGCAGGTGTTCGTTGGCAACGGCTCGGACGAAGTGCTGGCCCACGCCTTCTTCGGGCTGCTCGACCATGGCCGTCCGGTGCTGTTTCCGGATGTCACCTACAGCTTCTACCCGGTGTATTGCGGCCTGTACGGGCTGGATGCGCAGCGCATTGCGCTGGACGAGCATTTCGGCGTGCGCATCGACGACTACCTTCGGGACAACGGCGGCATCGTGCTGGCCAATCCCAATGCGCCCACCGGACGGCTGCTGCCGGTCGCCGAGATCGAGCGGCTGCTGCAGGCGAATCCCGCATCGGTGGTGCTGGTCGACGAGGCCTACGTCGACTTCGGCGGCGAATCCGCGGTCGGCCTGATCGACCGCTACCCGCAGCTGCTGGTGGTGCGGACGTTCTCGAAATCGCGCTCGCTCGCGGGCCTGCGCGTCGGCTATGCGATGGGCCACCCAGGACTGATCGAAGCGCTGGAGCGGATCAAGAACTGCTTCAACTCGTACCCGCTGGACCGGCTGGCGATCGCGGCGGCCGTGGCTTCGGTGGACGACACGGCATGGTTCGAGCAGAGCTGCGCCGCGGTGATCGCCGAGCGCGAGGCGATGGCGACGCGCCTGCAGGCGCTCGGATTCGAGGTGCTGCCCTCGTGCGCCAATTTTGTTTTTGCGCGCCATCCGGCACACGACGGCGCCGCACTGCAGGCCTCTCTGCGCGAGCGGCGCATCCTGGTGCGCCATTTCAAGGCGCCGCGGATCGATCAGTTCCTGAGGATCACCGTCGGCACGGCCGCGCACGGCCGCGCACTGGATGAAGCGCTGCGGGCGATCATCGCGCCCGCCGCAGGCGCCTGAGCGTCAGGCCGCCTTGCGGGCCAGTTCGCTGCGCGCCTGATCGTATTCGCGCTTGAGGCGCGCGACCAGATCACCGGCGCTCTCGATTGCCTTGACGGCGGCGATGCCCTGGCCGCAGCCCCAGATGGTCTTCCAGGCCTTGGGCTTTTCGCGCTCGGAGCTGAAGTTCATCTTGCTCGGATCGCTGACCGGCAGATTGTCGGGGTCCATGCCGGCGTTGATGATGGACGGCTTCAGATAGTTGCCGTGCACACCGGTGAAGAGGTTGGTGTACAGGATGTCGTCGGCGTTGCTCTGGACG
This sequence comes from Burkholderiaceae bacterium, assembly GCA_035401985.1. GTDB lineage: Bacteria > Pseudomonadota > Gammaproteobacteria > Burkholderiales > Burkholderiaceae_E > Quisquiliibacterium. The sequence continues at coordinate 9,082 of DAONCJ010000042.1, forward strand.
ATCATCTGCTTGTAATCCTCGACCGCGTTGGCCTCCTTGGTCGCGATGAAGGCCGAGCCGATGTAGGCCAGGTCGGCGCCCATGGCCTGCGCGCCCAGAATGGCGTGGCCGTTCGCGATCGAGCCCGACAGCAGCAGCGGACCGTCGAACCATTCGCGGATCTCCTGGACCAGCGCGAACGGCGACTGCGTGCCGGCGTGACCGCCTGCGCCCGAGGCCACGGCGATCAGCCCGTCGGCGCCCTTCTCGATCGCCTTGTGCGCGAACTTGTTGTTGATGATGTCGTGCAGCACGATCCCGCCGTACGAGTGGACCGCCTCGTTCAGCTCGGGCCGCGCGCCCAGCGAGGTGATGATGATCGGCACCTTGTGCTTGACGCACAGCGCCAGGTCGTGATCGAGCCGGTCGTTGCTCTTGTGCACGATCTGATTGACCGCGAACGGCGCGGACGGCGCCTCCGGATGCAGCCGGTCGTACTCGGCCAGCTCCGACTTGATGCGGATCAGCCACTCCTCGAACATTTCCTTGGGCCGCGCGTTCAGCGACGGGAACGACCCGACGACACCGGCCTTGCACTGGGCGATGACCAGGTCCGGATTGGAAATGATGAACAGCGGCGACGCCACGACGGGCAGGCGCAGACGGTCACGGAGAATGGGAGGCAGGCTCATGGGGCGCTCGAAGGTCTTTGCGGGGAAGCCGCAAAGGTACGTTCAGCCCAAGGCCGTCGTCAATTGAACTCTCGGCGCGACTTCTGCGGCCCGACCAGCAGCGTTCCGCAATGCGGCCGGACTCCCGCCCGGCCGCAGGCCTCCTACTGGTGCATGGCCGCCGCCGAGTGCGCCCGGGGCTGTGCCGCCTGACGCGACAGGCGATCATCGAGGTCCTCGAACGTCGAGAACAGCACGCGGCAGGTCTGATAGACCTCTTCGCCCGCCGCGGTCAGGCGCATGCCGCGACCGGCACGCTCGAACAGCGGCTGACCGAGCGACTCGGAGAGCTTCTTGATGTGGATCGAGATGGTGGGCTGCGACTGGTGCAGCTGCTCGGCAGCGCGAGAGCAGCTGCCCAGGCGGGCGGTGGCCTCGAAGGCGACCAGTTGCGGCAGCGTGCCATGGCGAAGATAACGGCGTAGACGGGTGCGTTCCATCACTCACCTTCCGGAATGGTGACGAGTTCGAATCCGCAACGTTGGGAACGTGGCGGGACCTTGCCCCAAGAACTGCGGCCCGGCAAAAAATTGCCCAGGCGAAGTCCGCGGCAAAGGTCTCGCTTGCAGCGGGTCCACCCCCGCTGCCGTCTGGACCGGGCTCCGGAGATACCGGATGACCGTAATGACGACCCAGACGAAAAAAGCTACTCCCCTTTGAGGGGGGGACGTGCCAGCCGAAGCCGGTGCGTCTCCAGGGCCCGACATTAGCGGAGCCGCGCGCAGCATGCAACTGCGGCCTTACAAACGGCGCGCCGCGATCCATGACGAATCGCAATCCATCACGATTCATCATCGATCGGCGCGCGCAGTTGCCCACAATCGGTTTTCTCGCAACGGGTCTTCCCACCAGCCGATGCACCCGCTTGGCTGGAACCGATTCAGGGTCTTCCGATGGACATTCTTTCCGCACAATTCTTCTCCGCCCTGCTGGCAATCGTCGTGATCGACCTGGTGCTGGCGGGCGACAACGCGATCGTGATCGCACTGGCGGCCCGCAAGCTGCCACCGCATCTGCAGCGCCGAGCGGTCCTGTGGGGCTCGGTCGGCGCGGTTGTCGTGCGCAGCCTGATGACCATGGCGGTTGTGTGGCTGCTGAAGATCCCGGGCCTGCTGCTCGCGGGGGGCGCCCTGCTGCTGTGGATCGCGGTCAAGCTGATGGTTCCGTCCAATGATCACGGGGAAGACGGCGTGGATGCCTCCACCACGTTCGTCGGCGCAATGAAGACGATCGTCATCGCCGACGCGGTGATGGGCGTCGACAACGTGCTCGCCGTGGCGGGCGCCGCGCACGGCAGCTACCTGCTGGTCGTTCTGGGCCTGGTGATCAGCGTGCCGATCGTCGTCTGGGGCAGCACGCTGCTGCTCAAGCTCACCGAGCGCTTCCCCTCCATCGTGATGCTGGGCGCAGGCGTCCTGGCGTTCACCGGCGTGAAGATGGCGATGAGCGAGCCGCTGCTCAAGCCGTGGGTGGCAGACCTCGGCAACCTGTCGCTGCTGGTCTATGCGGTGGGGGTCGGCGCGGTCATGCTGATCGGCATGGCGCTTCAGTCCAGTGGCAAGTTCAATCAGGCCGTCCATGCCCACAAGGATCGCCTGGGCATGACCGAAATTTCCGCATCCGCAGTACCCACCGAAGGAGAGACGACGATGAACAAGGTTCTGGTGCCGATCGACGGATCGGAAAATTCGATGGACGCGCTGCGCCACGTGCTGCGCACCAACCCGGCCGATGCGCTGCAGGTGCTCGTGCTCAACGTGCAGCCGCTGCTGACCCGGCATATCTCGCGGTTCGTGAGCTCGGCGGAACGTGAGGCTTGGCGTGAAGAGCGGGCAAGCATTGCCACCCGCAAGGCCAGCGAGGAGCTGCAGCGCCACCGGGTGACGTTCTCGGTGAAGGTCGCCACAGGCACGCGGGCCGAGGCGATCATCGAGGCCGCCGAGGAGGAAGGCTGCAGCAAGATCGTGGTCGGCACCGCCCGCAAGAGCTCGCTGACCCGTCTGCTCGAGAACTCGGTGACCTCCCGGCTGCTCGAGAATTCGCCGGTACCGGTCGAAGTGGTCAATGGCCGTGAAGCATCGTCCTGGGAGCGCTGGGGCATTCCCGCCACGCTCGGCGCCGCGCTGGCTGCCGCAGTTGCCGTGGCCGACTGAGCCCCTGGCGGGGTGTTCAGCGGCTATATTTGCCGCATGACCTCCCCGCATCCTTCCCCCGCCGCGGCAGCCCCCGCCCCCGAGGCCGCCAACGGCGCCGAAGCCCTGATCCGCATGCTGCAGCTGCACGGCGTGCGCCACGTTTTCGGCGTCTGCGGCGACACCAGCCTGCCCTACTACGACGCGCTGTACCGGCTCGATCACGGCATCTCCCACGTGCTGGCGCGCGACGAGCGCAGCGCCTCCTACATGGCCGACGCGTACGCCCGCATCAGCGGCCGGGTCGGCGTCTGCGAAGGTCCCAGCGGTGGCGGCGCGACCTACCTGCTGCCCGGCCTGGTCGAGGCCAACGAGTCATCGGTGCCCGTGCTGGGCTTCACCTCCGATGTGCCGGTGTCCTCGCGGGGCCGCTACCCGCTGACCGAACTGGACCAGCAGTCGCTGTACGGTCCGCTCACCAAGTGGAATGGCACCCTGAACTCCGCCGCCCAGGTGGGCGACCAGGTGCGGGCCGCCTTCCGTGCCTGCACGACCGGGCGCCCCGGCGCCGCCCATCTCTGCGTGCCTTTCGACGTCCAGAAGCAGGCGGTCGACCCGTCGCAGTTGTGGGCCCAGCCTGAACTGGGCACCTGGCCCAATTGGCGCAGCCAGGCGCCCGCCGACGACCTCGAACGGGCCGCACGCAAACTGACGGCGGCGCGCCAGCCGGTGCTGATCTGTGGCGGGGGCGTGATGGCTGCGGGGGGCTGCGATGCGCTGGCGCGCCTTGCCCTGCTGCTCGATGCGCCCGTCTGCACGACGGTCAGCGGCAAGGGTTCGGTGGCCGACAGCTTCGAACTGTCGGCCGGCGTGGTCGGCTCCAACGGCGGCGTGATGGCCACCCGCGAGGTGGTCGCGGCCGCCGACCTGGTGATGTTCATCGGCTGCCGCGCCGGATCGACCACCACCGAGCACTGGCGCTTTCCGGCGCCGGGCGTGACGATCATCCATTGCGACGTCGACCCGTTTGCCATCTCCACCAGCTACCCGACCGACGTGGCATTGGTGGGCGACGCCAAGCTCACCCTCGACGGGCTGGTCGCGCTGATTGAACCGCAGCGCGGCCGCGCCCCGCCCGGGGCCGACCCCGCCAGTCCCGGACGGCGGATCGTCGCGCATGCCCAGCAGGTCAAGCGCAACGCCTTCGCGCTGCTGGCGGCCAGCGACGATCGGCCGATCAAGCCCGAACGCATCATGGCCGCGCTGCGTCGCGCGCTGCCCGCTGACGCGATCGTCTGCGCCGATCCGGGCACGCCCTGTCCCTATGTGTCGGCCTACTTCGATCTGCCGATGGCAGGCCGCCGCTTCATCACCAATCGGGCCCACGGCGCGCTCGGCTTTGCCATGCCGGCGGCGCTGGGCGCCTGGTTTGC
>DAONCJ010000043.1:0-13243 GCA_035401985.1 Burkholderiaceae bacterium
AGTGCTGCTGCGCAAGGACGCCCGCGCGATCGTGCAGATGATCGCCCATCTGGCCGACACGCTGGGCATGCGCACGGTGTGCGAGGGCGTCGAAACCGAACAGCAGCTTGGCGTGGTGGCCCGTGCCGGATGCCACGAGATCCAGGGCTATCTGGTGTCGGCCCCTAGACCGCTGGACGACTTCCTTCGCTGGAAGAGCGGCTGGCGCGCCAGCCGCTCGCACCGCGCGCTGCTGCACAACGTGCCGCCGGTTCGGTTGCCGGCGGAGTCGGCGCGCTGAGCTGCCGGCGCACCCCAGCCTGTCCGACCCTTCGCCTGGTGGATTCGACAGGCATGCCTTAGACTGCGGCCGCCCGGCACGCGGTCGGGCCGTCTCGATCCTGACAGGCTTGCAGCACTGGCACCCTCATGTCCGCATTGAAGTATCTCGCCGGCTACCCGCCCGATCTGCTGGCCCGCGTCGAGAAGATGATCGAACAGGGGCGGCTGGCCGAGTCGCTGGCCGGTCGCTATCCGCAGGCTCACACGGTGCGCACCGACCGCGCACTGTACGACTATGTGGGAGCACTGCGCAGCGAGTACATGCGAAATGCCGACTCGCTGGACAAGGTGCTGTTCGACGGCCGGCTGCATGTGATCCGCAACGCGCTGGGCACGCACACCACGGTGTGGCGGGTGCAGGGCAGCCGGCTCAAGGTCAAGCGCGAGATCCGGATCGCGAATCTGTTCAAGGACGCTCCTGCGGCGTTCCTGAAGATGATCGTCGTGCACGAGCTGGCCCACCTGAAGCACCGCGAGCATGACAAGGCCTTCTATGCGCTGTGCGAACACATGGAGCCGGCCTACCACCAGCTCGAATTCGACTTTCGGGTGTATCTCACGCTGAAGGAGCTGCCGCCCCGGGCGGTGAGCGGCGAGGGCGAGGGCGAGGGCGACGGCGAGGGCGACGGCGAGGGCGAGGGCGAGGGCGCCTAAATGCCGCCGGGCCTGGCCGCTTCGGAAGCCAGCACCAGCGCCATCATGGCCTCGCCGCCGACGCTGATGTGCAGGCGCATCGCCTCGGCCGCCTCGGCGTCGTGCCCTTCACAGATCGCCGAGACGATGGCCGCGTGCTCGCGGTCGGACACCGCGAGCCGGCCGGGCTGGTCGAAACCTCGCTTGCGATAGGCCGACAGCCTGCCGCGAACCTGCCGAGCCTGCTCGACCAGCACCGGGTTGGCGGCGCAATGGTAGATCTGCTCATGCAGCACCGCATTGGCCGCTTCGTAGCCTTTGCGGTCGTTGGCCAGTGCACGGGCGCCCGCCCTGGCCAGCGCCTTGCGCATCGCCTTGCACTGCTCGGGGCTGGCACGGCGCGCGGCCAGCCGGGCCAGCACCGATTCGAGCTCGACCAGCGCTTCCAGCGTGGCCACCAGTTCGGCGGTGCTTGCCTTGCGCACATGGATGCCCGAGCGCGGCACGATCTGAACGAGGCCACGGGCCGACAGCGTCAGCAGCGCCTCGCGCACTGGCGTGCGGGAAGCGCTGAAATCGCGCGCCAGCGCCTTCTCGTCGATCGGGCTGCCCGGAGGGCGCACGCCCGACAGAATCTCGGCTTCGAGACTGTGCCGGATGCGCTCCTGCAGGCTGTCACCTCGGACAGCCTCAGGGCGTGACAGGGCGAGATCCATCGGCCGCTCGGACTGCGGATGCCGAGGCCGTCAGCGCCCGCTGAACCGGGGCGTGCGCTTTTCCATGAAGGCGCGGCGCCCTTCCTTGTAGTCCTCGCTGTTGAAGCAGGCATCGACGAGCTTGGCGATCTCGGCCGATGCAGGATCGGCGGAATAGCGTTCGAACACCTGCAGGGCGGCCTTCACCGAATGGACCGTCATCGGCGCATTGGCAGCCACCCGGGCTGCGTACTCGCGCACCCGGCTTTCGAGTTCGGCCTCCTCGACCACGAAGTTGATCAGGCCGATCCGCAGGGCCTCGTCGGCCTCGAGCATCCGGGCACTGAAGAGGGTGTCCTTGGTCGCCGACGGACCGACCAGCCGCGCCAGTGCGGCCAGTCCGGGATAGTCGTAGCCCAGGCCCAGCTTGGCCGCCGGAATGGCGAAGCGCGACGCTGGCGTCGCGAAGCGCAGGTCGGCGCTCAGTGCGATCGCCAGGCCTCCGCCGATGCAAAAGCCCTGGATCATCGCGATCAGCGGCTTGCTCAGGCGCGCCAGGCCGCGATGCCCGCCAGCGGCCAGTTCACCGTAGCGCTTCTTCTGTTCGGCGTTGGCCCGATGCTGCTCGAACTCGGAGATGTCCGCGCCGGCGGCAAACGAGCGGCCTCCGGCGCCGCGCAGCACCACCACCCGCACTTCGGGGTCGGCCTCGAAGGCCGCGGTGGCCTGGGCCAGGCCCTGCCACATCTCGAGCGAGACCGCATTGCGGCGCTCGGGATTGTTGAAGGTGAGCCAGCCGACCCCTCCGTCGACTTCGGCCAGGATCTTGCCGGTGTCCAGCGCAATCGTTCGGGCGGTCATACCACGGCTCCTTCGTCTTTCATGGTCTGGATGGCGGCGGCATCGAAGCCGAGTTCGTTCAGCAGTGCGTCGGTGTGCTGGCCGGGATCGGGCGCCGCCGACTGGAAGGCCTCCGGATGCGGGCAGGCCGACAGGTTGATCGGCGAGCGCAGCAGATTGATCGTGCCCATCACCGGGTGCGCAGCCGGGCGGGTCATTCGCAGATGCCGGACCTGCGGGTCCTCGAAGGCCTGGCCGATGGTGTACACGGGGCCGCAAGGAACGCCGACCGGATTGAGCCGCGCGATCAGTTCAGCCACGGTGAACCGGCCGGTCAGTGCGTTCATGTCCCCTTCGAGCTGATGCCGGTGCGCGATCCGCGACTTCATGTCGATGTAGTCGGGGTGGGCAAGCAGTTCGTCGGCCTTCAGCGCCTTGCAAAGACTGGCCCAGTTCTTGGCCGTGCTGGCCGCGATGTTGACCATCCCGTCGCTGGCCTGGTACGTGCCCATCGGCACCTGGGTGGGATGGGCATTGCCTTCACGGCCCGGCACCACGCCGTCGACCGTGTAGCGCGCGCCCTGGAAGTCGAGCTTGTTCAGCATGCCCTCGAGCAGCGAGGTGTGAACCCACTGGCCCTCGCCCGTGTGCTCGCGATGAAGCAGCGCCAGCAGAATGCCCTGCCCGAGGAACATGCCGGCGGTCGTGTCCGAAATGGCAATGCCCGCGCGCATCGGCCTTCCCTGGGGCTCGCCGGTGACCGACATCAGCCCGCTCATGCCCTGCACGATCTGGTCGACACCGGGACGCTCGCTGTAGGGCCCGTCCTGGCCGAAGCCGGAGATGCTCGCGAGGATGATCCGCGGATTGATCTGCTTGATCTGTTCGTAGGTGAGACCCAGGCGCTGCTTGACCTCGGCGCGGAAGTTCTCGACCACGACGTCGCTGCACTCGATCAGCCGGCGCAGCACCTTGGCGCCGTGAGCCGACTTCAGGTCCAGGCACAGGCCCTTCTTGTTGCGATGCAGGTTCTGCTCGTCCGGCCCGCGGCGCCGGCCGGTGATCGAACCGCGATCCTTCAGCGGCGGCGGTTCGACCCGGATCACCCGTGCGCCCCAGTCGGCCAGCAGGCGCACTGCGGTCGGACCGGCCCGTGCGATGGTGAGATCTAGCACGGTGTAGCGGGACAGCGGCAGCGCCGCGGGGGAGGCATCGGCCATGGGAATTCCTGTGGAGGGCGGGGCAATCTGATGTATCAGATTAGGCCACAGATATTGGACGGGAGGCGAAGCACCCGGTCCCCCGGCTGCATTCAGGCCGGCTTGCGGAATCCGCCTTCGATCCACGCGCTGGCGCTGGCCAGGCTGAGCTTGAAGCCAGCCTGCACGCGGACCCGGGCCAGTTCACCACCCTCGGCGTCGCAGGCAGCGAGCATCGCGTGCGGCTCGTCCTCATCGGGCACGATGTCGAGCGTGACAGTGACCGGCCCATCGCCGGTGCTGATGGTGAGCTGCTTGTGCAGCTGGGCGTGCAGCTGCTGCTCGTGCCGGCGCAGCACTTCGGCCGCCGTCTTGACCAGCGTATTGAAGGCGCCGGTGTCCAGCGGCTTGGGGTTCTTCTTGTCGCGGCCCATGGTCCAGGGACCGACCAGCGCCGGTTCGGGCTCGCCCTCCTTGATCATTTCGACGGCCCAGCCCTCGTCGTCTTCGTTCTTGATGACGCGCGCGGTCCAGCCGTTGTCACGCCAGAGGCGCGCTTCGCGGATCGCCGCGGGACCATCGGACTCGGGGGTGTCGGAGCTGTCGTTGGAAGTCATCGGCGAATCTTAGCGCCCCCGCAGAGCCAGTCATCGGCCGGTATGTTCTAGGCCGTACGGTCAGGCCGGAAGGCCCTCGAGGCACCCTCAGTAAACGCCCGGCACGAAGCGTCGTGTGGCCGCCTGATATGCGGCATATCCGGGATGCGCGCGCGCCATGGCGCGCTCCTCGATCGACGCCTTGGCCACCAGCACGCCGATCAGCGTCGCCAGCGCCAGCACGCTCCAGGCGCTGGCCAGTGCCAGCACACAGGCCGCACCACACAGGATCACCGACGAATACATCGGATGCCGGACATACCGGTACGGTCCGCGGGTGATCAATTCACCGCCCTCGCGAGGCACCGGCCGGATGTTGAAGTTGCCCGGGCGATTGCTCGTCAGCGCCCACAGGCCGAGGCCCGCCCCCGCGACGGCCGCAGCCCAGGCCGCCAACGGCGCCACACCGCGCAGAAAGGCCGGCGCCGCTGTCAGCCCCAACAGGCCGATGAGCGCAAGCTGCACCGCGACCAGCGCTGTGCCGCGGCGATTCGATCCGGGTTCGACCATGCCCTCAGCATACCGGGCGCCGGTCGCCGGGCCGGGCAAAACCCGCGACAATGGCGCCCCTGACCCGCCTCGCGCTGAACACAGACATCCGATGACCTCACCCTTCGGCGCCCGAGCACGTGGCTGAGCCCGTCATGCGCTCCGCCGTGCCGGCCTATGCAATCGCTGCCGCCGCGCTGCTGGCTGGCGTGTGTCTGGCCTTCGCGGCGGGGCGCTATCCGGTCTCGCCCGCCGAACTGCTGCAGATCGTCTGGTCGCACCTGACCGGCGGTCCGTCAGGGCTGCCGCACACCACCGAGACCGTGGTGCTGCAGATCCGCGGCCCGCGAGTGGCCGCTGCGGTGCTGGTCGGCGCGGCGCTGGCCATGGCGGGTGCGGCCTTCCAGGGCCTGTTTCGCAATCCGCTCGTGTCGCCCGACATCCTGGGTGCGTCGGCTGGCGCGGCGCTGGGTGCCGTGCTGGCCATCTTCTTCTCGCTCGGCATGGCGGGCATCCAGGCCGCGGCCTTCGCCGGCGGGCTCCTGGCGGTGGGCCTCGTGTACCTCGTCGCCTCGGACCGGCGCAGCGCCGATCCGGTCCTCACGCTGCTGCTCGGCGGCCTGGCGGTCGGCTCGCTTCTGGGCGCGGGCATCGGGCTGCTGAAAGCCCTGGCCGATCCCTATGACCAGTTGCCCGCGATGACGTTCTGGCTGCTGGGCAGCCTGGCAGCGAGCAGCGGGGACGACCTGCTGCCATTGCTGGTGCCCGTCGCGCTGGGCGGCGCGACGTTGTTTGCGCTGCGCTGGCGCATGAACGTGATGTCGCTGCCCGACGAGGAGGCCCGCGCGCTGGGCGCGCCGACGGGCAGATTGCGGATCGCCATCGTCGCCGCCGCGACGCTGGTGACGGCGGCAAGCGTCGCCGCGGCCGGCATCGTCGGCTGGATCGGGCTGATCGTGCCGCACCTGGCCCGCTTTCTGGTCGGCCCCTCATTCCCGCGGCTGCTGCCCGCGGCCGCGGGTCTGGGCGGCGCCTTTGTGCTGCTGATCGACACCCTGGCGCGCACGCTGGCACCGGTCGAGATTCCGCTGGGCATTCTCACCGCGATCGTCGGCACGCCCTGCTTCATCTGGCTGCTGCGCCGCTCGCAACGGAGTCCGCCGTGACTCTGCAGGCGTGGGAGCTGGCCATCGGGTATCCGGGGCGTCCCGTGGGCAGCGGCTTTTCGCTGCACGTTCGCAGCGGCGAAGTGATGGCGCTGCTCGGTCCCAACGGCAGCGGCAAGTCGACGCTGCTCAAGACGCTGCTGGGACTGCTGCCCCCGCTGGCGGGCCGGATCGAGCTTGACGGCCGTCCGCTGGCCAGCCAGCGCAACGAAACGCGGGCCAGGCGCCTGGCCTATGTGCCCCAGGCGCTCGCCATCGGCTTCGGATTCACCGTTCGCGAATCGGTGATGATGGGACGCACGGCACACGGCGGGCTGTTCACCGGGCCGTCGGTGCACGACCGGAGGGTGGTGCAGGCGGCGATCGAGCGCATGGGCATAGGCGCACTGGCCGAGCGGCCGATCAGCACGCTGTCGGGAGGCGAGCGCCAGCTCGCGCTGATCGCGCGCGCGCTGGCGCAGGAAGCGGCGATCCTGGTGCTCGACGAGCCGACGGCCAGTCTGGACTTCGGCCACCAGGGCAAGGTGATGCGCGAGATCCGAAGGCTGGCCGACGAGGGCCTGGGCGTGCTGTTCACCACCCACGATCCGAACCATGCGGCGCGGTTCGCCGACGTCGCGCTGCTGATCCGCGAGGGCCGGACGCTGGCCAGCGGCCCGGTCGCGTCGGTGATCGATCTGGCGCATCTGCAGGCGCTCTACGGCACGTCGGTCACCGCCGTCGGCGACCCGGCAAGTGGTCGGCAGGCGTTTCTGGCGATGTGAAAGCTGCCGACCGGGGCGATCAGTCGCGGGGCAGCCGGAAGCGGGCCACTTCTTCGGCCAGCGTGCCGGCCTGTTCCTTCATCGACGCCGCGGCCGACACGGTCTGCTGGACCAGGGCCGCATTCTTCTGCGTCATCTGGTCGAGTTCCTGCACCGCCTGGCCGATCTGTCCGATCCCCAGGCTCTGCTCGCGCGCGCCCGACGCCACGTCCCCGAGAATCTCGTTGACCCGCTGCGAAGAGCTGACGATCTCCTCGATCGTGGCGCCAGCCTGGCGCACCACCGAAGCACCCTTCTCGACCTGCTCGACGCTGTTGCTGATCAGCGTCTTGATTTCGCGCGCCGCATCGGCGCTGCGCTGCGCCAGCACACGCACCTCACTGGCGACGACCGCGAACCCGCGGCCCTGCTCGCCGGCCCGTGCCGCCTCGACGGCCGCATTCAATGCCAGGATATTGGTCTGGAAGGCGATGCTGTCGATGGTGCCGATGATCTCGCCGATGCGCGCCGACGAACTCCGGATCACTTCCATCGTCTGCACCACATCGCGCATCATCCGGCCGCCCTCGGCTGCCGTGCCGGCATTCTGCGAGGCGACCTGGGCGGCCTCGTTGGTGTGATCGGAGGTGGTCTTGGCGGTGGCCGAGACCTGTTCCATCGACGCGGCCGACTCTTCGAGATTGGCCGCGGCCTGTTCGGTGCGTGCGGACAGGTCCATCGCACCGGTCGCGATCTCGCTGCTCGAATACACAATCTGATCGCTGGACTCGCGCACCCGTTGCACCATTCCCCGCAGGGCGTCCTGCATGTTGCGCAATTCGAGCATCAGGCCGGCCGCTTCGTCCCTGCCCCACGGGGACGGCGAGGTGGTGAGGTCGCCGTCGGTCATCGCACGCAGGTGACGGCGCGTCTCCCTGAGCCCTCCGTCCATCACGCGATAGAAGCTGAGAAACAGGTACCCAGCCACCGCGAGCACGAGCAGCACGATCGTGCCGTCGACGGTCAACTGCCTGAGGAAGACGGAACGCAGATCATCGACATAGATGCCCGAGCCGACCACCCATCCCCAGGGCGCAAAGCCGTGCACGTAGGACACCTTGTCGACCGGCTGGTCCTTGCCCGGCCGTGGCCACTGATACTCGACGAAGCCCTTGCCATCCTTGCGCACGCGTTCGACGAAGGCATTGAACAGCGCAAAGCCGTTCGGGTCCTTCATCTGGGAAAGGTCCTGGCCGTCGAGCTCCGGTTTGATCGGATGCATGATCATCCGGGGCTGCATGTCGTTGATCCAGAAGTACTCGCTCTTCTCGTAGCGCAGCTTGCTGATCGCGGTCCGGGCCAGGGTCTGCGCCTGCTCGCGCGACAGCTTGCCCTCGAGCTCCTGCGCATGCGCCCAGGCGATCACACCATGCGCGATCTCGACGTGCTGTCGGGTCGCATCCTTGCGCCCGCGCATGGCGCTGTCGGCGCTGTCGGACACCTGCCAGCCGACCAGCAGCAGCATCGGCAGCATGAAGGCGACCGAGATGATCGCCGCCTTGGCGGTGAAGCTGAGCTTGCGGAACAGCCGGACTCCGGGTGCCCAGATGCCGTGATATGAAAAAAATCCGGCATCCTGATTCTGCTGAGATGACATGTCGATCGCTCACACATGAAGCCCCGCCATTGACTCTCGTTCGGGCGTCGGGGCTGGCCACCCAGACGTGATCTTGAACCGGCAGCGCCCGGCCGATGCACCGAAAAGGCGCGCGTTACAGGCGGCTTATCGGCTCATATCTCGAACCGGCGGGGAAACGCGGGCCAGCAGGACGGCGGGCGGCTGGGCTATTCTGCGGTGCCTCGAGCAACTCCCGTCCCTTGCGTTCAACGGCTGCGCCGTCCGGTGCCGCCCTGGAGCCCCACCCGATGTCGAGCCAGGAGCACACAGTCAGGCGCGCCGCCGCCGCGCGGTCCGACGCAGCCCGCCGCCACAGCCATACGGGCAGCCCCCATCCGCTGTTCCAGGCGATCGAGTCGCGCGCGCTGCTGGAGATGGCCCTGCTGCCGTGGTCTTTGCCGCTGCTCGCCTCGACCCCGCGCGGCGACGGCCATCCGGTGCTGCTGCTGCCCGGCTTCATGGGCGACGAGTCGTCGCTGTTCGTGCTGAAGGGGTTCCTCAGCCAGCGCGGATACGAGGTCGAGACCTGGGGCTTCGGGCGCAACATCGGCTTCCAGAACAAGCATGCGGCGGCGCTTGAACAGAAGATCCGCTACCTGCACCACCGCACCGGCCGCCGGGTGAGCCTGGTCGGCTGGAGTCTGGGGGGACTGTTTGCCCTGTACGGCGCCCATCAGGCGCCGGAATGCGTGCGCAACGTCATCACGCTCGGCAGTCCGGTGTCGGTCGATCCGCAGGGAAGCCAGTCGCCGATGCTGCTCAGGGCGCTGTACCGGCTGATCGCCCATCCGATGGGGCCAGGCGCCCATGCGATGCAGCCGCGCGCGCGCAAGCTGCGCGAACGGCTGCCGGTTCCGATGAGCTGCCTCTATTCGCTGTCCGATGGCGTCGTGCCGCCGCAGGAGGCGACGATCGAGGGAGACCCGGCGCTGCACGAGAACATCCGGGTGCCGGGCAGCCACATCGGGCTGGGTTTCAACCCGATGGTGCTCTGGCTCGTCGCCGAGCGGCTGTCCCAGCCGCAGGGCGCGTGGCGCCCGTTCGAGCCGCACGGAGCGCCGGGCTGGCTTTACCGGATGCTGACTCACGCGGCGCTGCCGATCTGAGCGGCCGCGCGGGCGCGTCTGCCTGGCGTGCGGGCGCGTCTGCCTGCCGTGCGAGCGCGGCATTAGCCTGCCGTTCGGGCGCGGCATCCGCCAGCGCGAGCAGCGCCTGAAAGCTGTCCCGCACGCATTGAGCGAACACAGCCGGATCGGGCATCAGCTCGCGACACGAGGTGGGCGAGATCACGATGCGCCCTTCGTACCGGGTGACTGCAAAGACCAGCCCCATGCCATCGCTGATCGGCAGCAGCGCCGAGAAGTAGGTCATCCGCGCGCCGCCCAGAAACAGCGGCACCGAGGGACCGGTGACGCGGGTGATCGTGCAGTTGGCCAGTGGCGTATGACGGCCCTTACCCTGGGCCACTCCGGCCAGCGCCTTGCTGGCCAGCGCCATCGTGGCGGCCGGCGCACGCCTTTCGATGGCATCGAGCTGTCGCGCGGTGCGGGCCTGCGCGATCGCCTCCGACGACGAGGTCTGCGCATGGATGAAGGCCAGGCGCTGCACCGGATCGTCGAGCTGCGTGCCCAGTTCGATCCGCAGCCACGACACCGCCGGTTCGCCGGCATCGCGGCCGTCGCCGGCCTTCGGTTCGAGACTGAACGGCACGACCGCCCACAGGCTCGCCTGCGGCAGTTCGTCCTTGCCCTGAAGGTAGGCACGCAGACCGCCGGCACACACCGCGGCGATCGCGTCGTCGACGCTCGCGCCGTCGACCAGTGTGCGGATCCGCTCGAACTCGTCGACTGCAAAGCGCCGGGTCTCGAACACGCGGTGCGGCGAGATGACCGAGTTGAACCTTGTCGCCGGCATCGGACGCGGGTGCCGCAGCGTCTCGATCGCCAGCGACAGCGCCGCCGGCGCCGCCCGCAGCAGCGCACGGGTCAGCGGCAGTGCCACACGCCAGGGCGCGAGCACCGTCTTGCTCGCACTGCGTCGCAGCAGCCCCAGCCCGCCCGGCGCGGGCCGGGGAAACCACGGCATCGGCGGTTCAGGCGGCGGCGGATTGGCGCTCGGGTCGTGCAGCAGCATCGTGATCTCGTTGCCGGCCTCGACGTCGATCGCCGCATGGTGGATCTTGGTCAGCAGAGCGAAGCTGCCGCGCGGCAGTTCGAGCAGTCCATCGAGCCCTTCGATGACATGGATCTCCCAGAGCGGGCGGTTCATGTCCAGCGGACGGGCATGGATGCGCGAGGCCAGGATGCAGAACTGGCGCCAGTCGCCCGGGCGCGGCAGTCCGATGTGACGGACGTGGTACTCGAGATCGAAATGCTCGTCCTCGACCCAGTACGGAGCATCGAGTCCGAAGGGGACCGGCAGCAGCTTCTGGCGAAACACCGGCGACCGGTGCAGCCGGGCCGCGATGTGCCCGAGGATGCTCTTGAACCGCACCTCACCGCCGGGTGCGGTGGAGGGGTCGTAGATGTGGATCAGGGTCACGTTGCCGTTGGCCTGGCGCGTGTCGGCGGCCAGCAGGCTGGCGTCATGGGGATTGAGCTGGCGCATCGTCGGTCTCAGCCTTGCAGCAGCGTGCCATCACGGCGATACAGCCGGCACAGATGAGCAAGCCACTGCGCATGCTCGGGGCGCACCTGGGACCAGGTGAAGCGCCATTCCCAGCACCCGCTGGCCTGCCCCGGCGTGTTCATCCGGCTGTCGCTGCCCAGACCCAGCACATCCTGCATCGGATGGATGGCGGCATCGGCCACGCTCGCACAGGCCGCCCGGATCATGTCGCGGCAGATCTGCCCGCCGTCGATCCCCAGGTAGTCGCACACATGGCGCCGCAGCGGCTCGTCGGCACTGCGCCACCAGCCCGCCGTGGTGTCATTGTCATGGGTGCCGCAATAGACCACGGAATCGGCTTCATGGTTGTGCGGCAGGTAGAGATTGGCGCTGTCGCCGCCGAATGCGAACTGCAGCACCCGCATCCCCGGAAACCGGAATTGCTTGCGCAGCCGCGTGACATCCGGGGTGATCAGGCCGAGGTCCTCGGCGATGATGGGCAGCTCACCTAGGGCCCGAGCCACCGCGTCGAACAGCGCGGCGCCGGGGCCCGGCACCCATCGGCCGTTGACCGCTGTGGGCTCGTCGGCGTCAATCTGCCAGCAGGCCGCAAAGCCGCGGAAATGGTCGATGCGAACCACGTCGACCAGTTCGAAGGTTCGTCGCAGCCGGGCGACCCACCAGGCGTAGCCGTCTCGTTCATGCTCGGCCCACCGGTACAGCGGATTGCCCCAGCGCTGGCCGGTGACACTGAAATAATCGGGCGGCACCCCGGCCACCACCGAAGGCCGGCCATCGGCATCGAGTTCGAACAGCCGCTGGTGCGCCCAGACATCGGCGCTCTGCCAGGACACGAAGATCGGCGCATCGCCCACGATCATCACGCCACGCTCGTTGGCGTAGGCGCGCAGCCCATGCCATTGCGCAAAGAAACACCACTGGCAGAAGCGCCAGAAGTCGATCCGCGCACGGTGCTCGAGGCGCGCGGCCGCCAAGGCTGAGGGCTGACGACGGGCCAGGGCAGCCGGCCATTCCGACCAGGCCCGCTGGTCGAAGGCATCGGCCAGGGACATGAACAGCGCGTAGTCGTCGAGCCATTCGGCCTGCTCGGCGCAGAAGGCCTCGAAGGCCGCCCGTTCGGTGGCGCTGCCCTGCTCGGCAAAACGGCGGGCGGCTGCAGCGAGGCAGCGCATCCGCCAGGGCACGACCGCGGCGAACTCGACGCGCGCATCGCAGAAGCCGCGGTCCGGCCCGAGTTCGTCCGCCTCCAGCCAGCCCCTGTGCGCCAGATCGGACAGATCGATCAGCAGCACATTGCCGGCAAACGCCGAACTGCTCATGTAGGGCGAGTTGCCCGAACCGATGCCACCCAGCGGCAGGATCTGCCACCAGCGCTGGCCGGCACTCACCAGCCAGTCGACGAAGTGGCGCGCGCCCGGGCCGAGGTCGCCGCTGCCATGCGGTCCAGGCAGCGAGGTCAGATGCAGCAGGACGCCGCTCACCCGATCGCCCATCACTGCACCTCCTTTGTCGCGGCGGCAGACCACCCCTGCACCGGTCCGTCGGCCAGCAGCAGCAGCGACCGGCCGGGAAGGCGCAGCACGTCGCGCGCACACTCATCGGCGCCGCCATCGGAACGCGTGGTGTCCAGAAGCACCTGCCAGTCGCCCGCCGGCAACTGGAACGGGCGCTCGTCCGGATCGCCATTGACCAGCATCAGCAAGCTGACGTCCGGCGCCTGCCGGCGCTGCGCACTGGGCGCGATCAGCGCGCCCAGGCAGCGCCCGTCGGGCTGCTGCCAGGCGTCGCCCTGCAGCGGCTGGCCGTCGTCCGTCAGCCAGGCAAGATCAGGCAGCGCGCCGCCCTCGGGCTGACCTGTGTACCAGCGTCCGGACAGCGGACGCAGTTCGCGGCGCAGGCGGAGCAGGCGCGCGGTGAAGTCGATCAGCGACTGGTCGGCCTGCCGCCAGTCGATCCAGGTCATCGGGCCGTCCTGGTTGTAGGGGTTGTTGTTGCCGCACTGCGTGTGACCGAGCTCGTCGCCCGCGGCCAGCATCGGCGTGCCTTGGGACAGCAGGACGGTGGCGAGCAGTGCCCGAGCCAGGCGGGCCCGCAGCGCCAGCACCGCCGCGTCGTCGGTATCGCCCTCCACCCCGTGATTGCAGCTCAGGTTGTGCGCATGGCCATCGAGGTTTTCTTCGCCGTTGGCCAGGTTG
>DAONCJ010000044.1:0-13102 GCA_035401985.1 Burkholderiaceae bacterium
GCGCTGATTGATGTAACCCTTGTCGGTCAGCTCGCGGCCATCGATCGACGGCGGCTCGGCCATCAGCAGCACGGCCCGGATGCGCATGCTCGACCCCGGAAAGGCCTTGTTGTGGGCCGCCAGGCCCTCCGCGATCCGGGCCCGCACTCGCGCATCGGCCATCGCCTGTTCGAGGCTCGCGTTGGGGTCACCGATCAACTGGCGGCAGCCCGCCAGGCTCGGCCAGGCCAGCAGCCCGACCCAGGCGCGGTCGTGGCCGGTCACGACGGCATCCTGCAGCACGGGTGATGCCGCGGCGACCGCCGCCACCCGCAGCGAACCGACGTGCACGAAGGTGCCGGTGTTCAGCTTGAAATCCTCGACCACCCGGCCACCGAAGATCAGGCCCTGCGCCGGATCGGCGGGATCGACGAACACCCCGGCATCCCCGATCTTGTAAAAGCCTTCCTCGTCGAAGGCGGCAGCCGTCAGGTCGGGCCGCTTCAAGTAGCCGGGCATCACCGTGACACCGCGCAGGCGCAGTTCGTACTTTGCGCCGTTGGGCACCATCTTCAGCTCGATCCCGGGGAACGGCAGGCCGATCAGGCCGACCCGCTCGGTCGCCCAATAAGTGGCGGTTGCGGTGGGCGCGGTTTCGGTCGAGCCCCAGCCGGTGAAGAAGACGATGCGCGTGCCGGTGTACTTCACCGCCAGCCGCTGCATGCGCACATAGAGGTCGTCGGGCAGCGTGGCGCCGCCATAGCCCAGGATCTGCAGATCCTTGAAGAAGCCGCGCGCCAGCACCTCGTCCTTCTCGAGCGCCGCGATCAGCATCGAGAACCCGGCCGGCACGTTCGCGTAATAGGTGGGCGACAGCTCGCGCAGATTGCGCAGCGACTCGCCGAAGAGTTCGGGCGTCGGCCGGCCCTCGTCGATGTAGAGCGTGCCGCCGTCGGCGAGCAGTCCGTTGAAGCTGGCATTGCCGCCCATGGTGTGGTTCCAGGGCATCCAGTCGAGCACCCGGGCACGCGGGTCGCCGGGCCGGCGCGGACGCGACTGCTGGCCCATCGTGACGTTGGCGCACATCATCTGCTGGGTGTTGATCACGGCCTTGGGCGTGCCGGTCGAGCCGGAGGTGAGCAGGTACTTGCCCACCGTCTGCGGCTCGATCGCCGCCACCGAGGCTTCGACCGCAGGGCCGGCCGGGGTGGCGGCCAGCTTGGACCAGGCGATGCCAGGCAGACCCGGCACCGGGTCGTCCACGTACACCAGCGTGACACCGGTCAGGTCCAACGCCCGCAGCGCGCGCTCGTACTGGCGCGCGTTCTGGACCAGCACCACCGCCGGCTCGAGCAATTCGAAGACGTACTTCAGCGTGCCATGGTCCTGGCTCATCAGCGAATACGCGGCCGACACCGGAGCGGCCGGCAGACGCGCCTGCATCGCCGCCATCGTCATCAGCGCATGCTCGATCGAGTTCGCGCTGAGGATCATGACCGGCCGCCCGTCGGGCACCTTCAGATCGAGCAGGGCCTGGGTCACCGAATCGACGATCCGCCGCGCCTGCGCATAGTTGACCTTCATCCACTGCCGGTCTGGACCGCGGCGCTGCGCGAGCCAGGTCTCGTCGGGCGTCTCGCCGGCCCATCGGCGCAGGAACGCCGGCAGATGCCGCTCATAGGGATCGAGCGGAATGCGTGACCGCAGCACGATCACGCCATCGGCCCGGCGCTCGACATCGATGTCGCGGGGCAGGAAGTCGATCTTGCGGAAAGGAATCTGATTCAGCGCTTCCATGGGGTCTCCGGAAATCCTTGTCTGGCGAGTCGCGGCGGCGGTCAGTCGCTGCCCAGCCGCAGCCGGTCGGGCAGCCGCCGCTCCAGCGCATGCTTGAACAGGGCCGCCAGCCGGAACGGCGCGTGCGCGAACTTGCCGTAGGGCAGCGTGGCGAACAGCGCCATCACCGTGCCCAGATGGATGACCAGCAGCGCGGTCATGGCTGAGGTATCGCGCCAGGCCATCAGAGCCAGTCCGGTGACCGAGATCAGCAGCAGCAGCAGCAGGAACGCGCGGTCCATCGGCCGCTGCGCCTGATCGCCATGGGCGGGATGGCGCTGGAACGAAAGCCATGCCAGGCCGAGCGGCCCGACCACCAGGCCGATGCCGCCTACGGTGCCGAGCAGCACCGGCAGACTGGTGAGCGGATAGGGCGCCACCCAGCCGAAGGCATAGTGATAGATCGTCGCCACGGAGGTGGAGGCGAAGCACAGCATGAAGCCCCAGAAGGTGGCGTGATGCCAGCGCCGCCGCCACAGCGTGGACCGGTCGTCGGCCTCGGGACAGCCGTCGCCATGGCCGCCATCGAGATACGTCAGCGAGAGCGCGCGCGCCGCGGCCTCGCCGGCCGGTGCGAGCAGTGCCTGCGACTGGCCCGGCTGGGGTCGCGGCGAGCCGTCGGACAACTGCCGCCACGAGTCGGCCCAGAAGCGCGTCACGCCGATCGTCAGCGCCAGCACCGACCAGCCGAACACCGCGCCGAACAGCGCCACCAGCCAGCCGTGCGCAAACACCGCATAAAAGTTGCCGCCATTGGGCGCACGCCACATCGAGCCGCCCTGCCACACGGCCAGCGCGAGAAACAGCGCGAAGCCTGCCGCCAGCGCCACCGCGACCGTCATGCCGTTGCGGCGGTACAGGGCGCCGAAGCCGGCCGGCCAGGCGTAGTGCTGGTAGGTTTCGCCGCGAACCTGGGCCATGGCCTGCGGCACGTTGACGGCGAATTCATGCGGTGGCGCGTACTGGCAGGCATGCAGGCAGGCGCCGCAGTTGTGGCACAGGTTGGCCAGGAAATGGATGTCGCCGCGCTCGAACTCGATGCGTCGCGTCATGGCCGGGAAGACACCACAGAAACCTTCGCAATACCGGCAGGCATTGCAGATCTGCATGATCCGGCCGACTTCTGTTTCGTGGCGGGTCAGTTCGACGAGTTCAGTCAAGCGCGGCACGGGCGGCCTCCACGCCGGCGATCCGGCCGAAGGCCGTGCCGATGGTCATGCCGATTCCGGCGAGATATCCCTTGCCCAGCACATTGCCGGCCATCACTTCGCCGGCCGCAAACAGGTTGCGGCTGGGCTGTCCGCCGAAGCGGACCCGCGACTGCGCGTCGATCTTCACGCCGAGATAGGTGAACGTGATGCCGGGGCGCAATGCATAGCCGGCATAAGGGGGCGTGTCGATGGGCAGCGCCCAGTGTGTCTTGGGTGGCGCAAGGCCTTCGGTGTGGCAGTCGTCGAGCACCGCATGGTCGAACTGGCCGACCCGGCAGGCGGCATTGAAGGCCGCAACGGTGGCGAGGAAGCGCTCGCGCGGCAGACCCATCTGGTCGGCCAGGGCCTCGAGGCTGTCGGCGCGCTCGCCCGGAAACACCGGCGGCATGAAGCGCCCCGCCGCCTTGGCGTCGATCACCGAAAAGGCGATCTGGTCGGGCTGCTGCGCGACCAGGCGGCCCCAGATCGCATAGCGCTTGGGCCAGAAGTCCTCGCCCTCGTCGTAGAAGCGCTCGCCGTCGCGATTGACGACCAGCCCGAGCGACACGCAGTCGACCCGGGTGCAGATGCCGCCATCGAACTTCGGCGCCCTCGCATCGATGGCCACCGCATGGCACTGCGTGGGGTCGCCGATCTGGTCGGCGCCGCAGCCGAGCAGCGCGCGCAGCACCACGCCCATGTTGTAGCGGGTGCCCCGGATCAGGAAGTTGTCGGCCGGCGGACCCCAGGCCTCGCGCAGCCAGTCGAGATTGGATTCGAAGCCGCCGCTGGCGATCACGCAGGCACGCGCGGTGATGAATTCGTCGCCGCACTGCACGCCCTCGAAGACGCCATCGCGCACGCGCAATGCAGTCACCGGCGAGTCGTAGCGGATCTGCACGCCGAGGGCCTCGGCGCTGCGGTAGTAGGCATTGACCAGGGCCTTGCCCCCGCCCAGGAAGAACGCATTGGTGCGGCTCAGGTGCAGGGTGCCGGACAGCGACGTCTGGAAGCGCACGCCATGGTGGCGCATCCAGTCGCGACAGCTCGAGGACTCGCGGATCGCCAGGCGCGCGAGCGGCTCGTCGGTCAGCCCGCCGGTCACCTTGAGCAGGTCCTGCCAGTACTCCTCTTCAGGGTAGGCCTCGGTCAGCACATCCTGCGGCGCATCGTGCATGCAGCGCAGATTGCGCGTGTGCATCGAATTGCCGCCCCGCCATTCGCGCGGCGCCGACTCGAGCACCAGCACGCGGGCCCCTGCCTCGGCCGCCATCAGCGCGGCGCACAGGGCGGCATTGCCGCCCCCCACCACGAGCACATCGATCTTCTCGGTCATGTTCCTGTCGTCATCGGAGGGTCGGGGGCCTGCGCAACATCAGTCAGGCTTGATCGAGGCCCGTTTGACGATGTCCTTCCAGATGCGCTGTTCGCTCGCGATGAAATCGGCGAAGTCCTTGGACGGGCCGCCGCCACCGACCGCATTGTCGTTGGCAAATCGCGCCGTCACGGCCGACGACTTCAGCGCCTTGTAGCACTCTTCCTGGATCCGCTTCACCAGTTCGGGCGGCGTGCCCGCCGGCGCCAGCACGCCATACCACTGCGAGGTCTCGAAGTTCTTGTATCCCATCTCGGCCACGGTGGGCACATCGGGCATCGCCTCGATGCGTCGCGTCGTGCCGACCGCGATCGCCCGCAGCTTGCCGCTCTTGATGTGCGGCGCCAGCGCGGGCAGACCGGCAGAGCTGGCCTGCGTGCGCCCGGCAATCAGGTCGGTCAGCTGCGGCCCGGTGCCGCGATACGGGATGTGGGTGATGAACATTCCGGTGACGAGCTTCAGATACTCCATGGCGAGGTGGCCGGCACTGGCATTGCCGGCAGAGCCGTAGTTCAGCTTGCCCGGATTCTTGCGCACGTAGGCGACGAACTCGCGGAAGTCGCGCGCCGGCACGTCGGGATGGATGACGAACACGTTCGGAACCTTGGCCAGCAGCGTGACCGGCACGAAGTCGCGATTGGCATCGTAGGGCGGGTTGCTCAGCATGTACGGATTGACCGCCAGCGTTCCGACGTGCCCCAGGATCAGGGTGTAGCCGTCGGGCGCCGCCTTGGCCACTTCGGTCATCGCGACAGTGCCGGCGCCGCCCGGCTTGTTCTCGACGAACACCGACTGCCCGAGCTGGCGGGTCAGTTCGGCAGCCACCGACCGGGCGACGATCTCGGACGTGCCGCCCGGGGCGAA
Organism: Burkholderiaceae bacterium; assembly: GCA_035401985.1. Lineage (GTDB taxonomy): Bacteria > Pseudomonadota > Gammaproteobacteria > Burkholderiales > Burkholderiaceae_E > Quisquiliibacterium. Next base: position 5,245 of record DAONCJ010000044.1, read on the forward strand.
GGGAACGACGAAGCGGATCGACCGGCTGGGCCATGCAGCCTGCGCCCGCGCGCCCGGCATGGCCGCGACGCCGGCGAGCGCGGCAAGCGTGTCCCGGCGGGTGAAGCGATGATTCATGGCGTGTCTCCGGCTTGTTTTTCGAAGCTGCGATGCTACCCGGCATGATCCCATGGCCGGCCGGGTAAACTGCCGTCGTCAGCGACCGCCCCGGCCGGCGCGCCTTGCGGCGGCAGCCAAGCCCTCTCAAACCGGAACCGAAAGCCAGCGATGATCGACCACCTCGACCACCTCGTGATCACCACCACCGATGAGGCGGCCTGCGTGCGCTTCTATGTCGAGGTGCTGGGGATGCGGCACGAACGCTACGATCGCGGCCGTCAGTCGTTCCTGTTCGGCAACCAGAAGATCAACGTGCACCGATGGGGGCATGAATTCGAGCCGAAGGCCCATACGCCCGTGCCGGGCGGCCTGGACCTGTGCTTCATCGCAAGCGTGCCGCTGACGCAGGTCATCGAGCGCCTGAACCAGCACGGCGTGACGATCATCGTCGGGCCGGTGCTGCGCGATGGCGCGGTGTCGCGCATCCGCTCGGTCTATGTCCGTGATCCCGACCTGAACCTCATCGAGATCGCAGAGCCGGTCGCGCGGGACGCGACATGAGCGCCACGGGCGCCGATTCGGCCCCCGGCGGCATGAAGGTCACGGTCATCGGCGGCTATCTGGGCGCCGGCAAGACGACGCTGGTCAACCGATGGCTGCGCCAGGCGCAGGCACAGGGCCGGCGCATCGCGGTGCTGGTCAACGACTTCGGCGAGATCGGGATCGATGCCGACCTCATTCTTGCCCAGAGCGACGATGTGCTCGAACTGGCCGGCGGCTGCGTGTGCTGCAGCTTCGGCAGTGATCTGATGGCGGCGCTGCTGCGGCTCGCCGAACGCAATCCCGCGCCGGCTCATGTGCTGATCGAGACCAGCGGCGTGGCGCTGCCCGGCGCGGTCGCCCGCAGCGCGAAGCTCGCGCCCGGCGTCAGCCTGGGCGAGGTGCTGCTGGCTGTCGACGCACTGAGCGTCATCGAACGCGCGAAGGATCGCTACGTCGGCGACACCATATCGCGACAGCTCGGGCAGGCTGACCGGATTCTCATCACCCGCGACGACCTCGCAACGGCCGAGCGCCTGGCCCAGGTGCGCGAATGGCTGGCCGGCACCGCTCCGCAGGCGCAGCTCGAGCTGGCCGGCAGCGGATTCGACCCGTTTGCAGTGGTTGCGGACCAGGCCGCGACGCGCCGGCCGGCCCGACCGCTGGCGCCGTCCGGCGGTCTGGTGCGGGGCCGCCCGCGGCGCTACGCCTCGATGGCCCCACCGCGGGCCGAGCAGCTGTTCGAGAGCCTGTCGGCACGCTTCGATCGCCCGGTGGACATCAACGACGTGCTTCGCTCGGTGCTCGACCCCGCGCTCGGCCTGGAACGCGCCAATGGCATTCTCAGCGACGCCCAGGGCCAGTTGTGGGTGATCCAGCTGGCGGGCGGACGGCTGTCGCTGACCGCGCACGAATACGGCGGACGCGATCCGCATCTCGACCGCCTGGTGTGCATCGGCCTGCGCGCCCGGTTCAACCGCGACGCGGTGCTCGCGATGTTCGAACGCCACGGCGGCGAGCCGATCGGGCAGGCGCGCTAGCGTCGTGTCTGCTTCACCGATCGGGGCACCCGCCGCCGCGCCGCCACTGCCGGTGGTGCTGATCGGCTTCGGCGCGATCGGCGGCACGGTCTGGCGGCTGCTGAGCGAATCACCCGGGCAGGTGCGGCTCGCCGGTCTGCTGCTGCGCGACGCCCCGGCACGCGATCGTCCCGGCTTTGCGCAGGCCGCCGCGTGCGGCGTCCCGGTTGCCGCCAGCCTGCAGCCGCTGCTGCCTGCGTCGGCCGATCCGGGTCAGCCGCGCGCCCTCGTCGTCGAATGCGCCGGGCATGAAGCCGTCGACCGCTACGGGCTGGCCAGCCTGGAGGCAGGCTGCGACCTGATGGTGGTGTCGTCCGGCGCACTCGCAGATGCGTCGCGCCTGGACCGGCTGCTTGCGGCGGCCCGGGCCGCGGGCCGCCAGCTGATCGTGCCGGCGGGTGCGATCGGCGGCCTGGACATCCTCGGCGCGGCCCGGATGGCCGGCCTTCACGAGGTGCGCTACCGATCGCGCAAGCCCCCGGCCGCCTGGATGGGCACGCCCGCGCAGGAACTGCTCGATCTGGCAGCGCTGCGCGAGGCCACCGTCTTCTACCGAGGCGACGCCCGGGCAGCGGCCCGCGACTATCCACGCAACGCCAATGTCGTCGCCACGCTGGCGCTGGCCACGGTGGGCTTCGAGCAGACCCGGGTCGAACTGGTCGCCGACCCGGGCGCCACCGGCAACTTTCATGAGATCGACGCGCAAGGCGTCAGCGGCTCGATCAGCCTTCGCATCGAGGGCCTGGCCACGCCGGCCAATCCGCGCACCTCGATGATCACCGCGTTCAGCGTGGCCCGGGCAGTGCTCGATCGCCGTCAGGCCCTGGTGATCTGACAGCGCGGCCGGCTGCCCGGCCTGTCGGCCACGCCAGCACGCACGTCGGCAAAAACCACAGACCGGCGTGCCGTCCATCGGCACATAGCCGACGCGCGGGCGGCGCCATTCAGTCGCCGAAAGACCGGCCGATAGACTGAAACGACGACCAGAAAGCGCGCTGCCGGCTGACGAAGCCCCATCGCCCCCGGGCGCCTCGCGCCCGATCAATGCACAAGCACAATGCACGGAACTCAGCGCATGTCCCACTTCCGACTCGGCCTGCCGGGATTGCCGCCCGCCTTCGACCAGCTGGCCCCGGGCTTCATCTACGGCCTGGCCTGTGACCAGCAGTCGATCCGACTGCCGCTGGTGGCTGCCGCGCTCGCCGCCCGTGCCGGCGGTGGCGGCATGGCGGTGCTCGTCACCGGCGTTGACCCTGCCGTTCAGGCGCGCAAGCTGGCCCTCTCCGGACTGGATGTCGGAGAGATGATCGCGGCCGGCGAACTGAAGTTCTTCTGCCACACCCCGGAGAGCGGCCGAGACCTGTTTCTCTCCGGCACCCAGCGGCTGCTGCGCGAACTGCAGGCGCTGGGTCTGCCCGAAGGAACCCTGATCCTCGCCGACGGCGCCGACCGGCCGTTCTGCCTCGCCGATCCCGGCGCGGCGGTGCAGGCCACCCGCGCCTGGGACGAATGGCTCGCCGGCAATGGCCACACGCTGTTCGCGACGTTTTCGCCGTCGTCGGAATCGCCGCGCGACTTCGTGACCCTGCGCACGGTGGCCGACGGCTTCGGCGGTTTCGCCGTGGTGCGCGGCAGCGACGACGAGGTCACGCTGGACATCCGCCACTGGTTCGCCGCCCAGGGCCCGGTGCCGCGCCGCAGCTTCGCCCTGAGCGTGGACGAGAGCGGACGCCTGTACGCCCATGCCTCGCTGCTGCCCAGCCGGGCGCTGGTGCCGATCGAGCGCGAGTGGACTGTCGCCACCCGCCAGGGCGGCGCCGGTCTGGGAGCCGCCCTGCAGGTTCGTGAAGCCGACACGCTGCTCGACGTGATCGACAAGGCCCGCCAGATGCCGGCCGGCACGGTCGTGCTGCATTTCGACCGCGCCTCGCAGGTGCCGGAACTCGCCCGCACGGTCGCCGCGCTGCGCGCGCTGGGCAAGGCGCAAATGCGCGTGGTGGTCCGTGAATGCAAGGCGCGCCTGCGGGCGGCGCAGTCGATCGCGCTGCTGCGCCTGGGCGCCAGCAGCGTGCTGTCGGCCGACCTGACCGATGCGTCCGCCCGCCTGACGATCGCCGCCCTGAGCGGCACGCTGTTCAGCCGCCCGGTCGAGACCGACGTCGATGCGGTGCTGTCCGGCATTCGGGCCCCCGAGCGCGCGAGCGCCTGCTCGTTTGCGGAGATGACCGCACGGGTCGAGGATGCGCTGAAGGAATGCGCCGGCGTCGATCTGCCGGTGACGCTCATCCAGTTGTCACCGGCCTCTGCGCAGGCCGCCGAGAGCGTCCATGCAGCGCTGCGCAAGGGTGCCCGCGACGCGGTGCTGAGCGAGCGGGGCGGCTCGCTGTGGCTGCTGCTCAAGGGATGCTCTGCGATGCAGGTCGAACCGGCGCTGGCGCGCCTGCTCGGCCGGCGCTTCGATGCGCTGCTGACCGGCTGGCATCACTGGAGTGACGTGCAGGAGATCCGCGGCACGCTCGAGGATGCCGCCCGATTCGACAACCCCCAGGCGCTGCGATCGGTTGTCACGCCGATCTCCCTGCGCCGCACCGCCGGCATGCTGGCCTTCGCCGTTGCGGCACTGAGCGGACTCGTTCACGAGGGCACGGCACAGGCCGCCACCGGCAGCAGCGACCCGACCACCGCAGGCGCTGCCACCAGCGCCGCGGCTGCGGCGTCCCCTGCTGCAGCGACTGAAAAATTCCGACAGCAGTTCGACGGCGGCGACTACTCGAGCGCCGCGCGCACCGGTGCCCGGATGCTGAGCGAGCAGCCCGACAACCGGGCCCTGCGTCTGGAGGTCGCCAACGCGCTGGCCTGGTCGGGACGTTACGACGCGGCGATCGGCCAGTACGAAAAGCTTTACGGCACTGATCTGGACGCACCCGCGCGCATCGGCGTGGCCAACATCCAGCGCTGGCGCGGCATGGCCGACGTCGCCGCTGACACCTACGAGGCCGTGCTGCGCAAGGACCCCGCCAACGCCGATGCGCGCGCCGCGCTCGTGCTGGCCGGACGCGACCTGCGGGCTGCCACCACCTTTCGCGTGGCCAGCGCCAACATCAACAGCCAGTTCGAGCGACTCGAAGGCACGGCCTCGCACCGCTGGTGGACCCGCGACCGGTTCGCCCGGTTCGAAGTCGGCGGCACCCTGCAGCGCAACGACACCCCCGCCGATCGCCTGACGCGCCGTGAACTGAACGCCAACGTGTTCCTGCCCGGTCTGCCGCTGTCACCGCGGCTGGACCTGTCCTGGGTCAGCGGCGAACGCGACCGCGCCTTCGGCCGGGTCGGGCTCGAGCTGGTCCGCGACCGGTTCGGCGTGCGCTTCGGGCGCATCGACTGGGGTCGCGCCGCTTTCGACATGCAGGCACTGCGCGATGGCCTGACCGCGGGCAGCGCCGGCGGCTGGGCGAACGTCGGCACCCCCTTGGGCGAAGTGCGCGCGCGGGCTGACGGGTACTCGGTCTCGGATGGCAACAAGGTGCTCGAGGCGGACCTGCGGCTGCTGCCAACGCTGCAGCCCCTGCCGGCCCGGATCCAGTGGTTCGTCGGCGGTTACTGGCGCAAGGCCGACCGCAACGATCCCCGCTACTGGTCTCCGGCTCATCCGTATTCGGTTGTCAACCTGGGCGTGCAGCGCGGCTGGTACGGCGAACGCCACGACGTGTTCGTCTCGGTGCAGCGCGGCTTCTCGGTCAGCAACGAAGCGCGCAGCAGCTGGAGCGTGTCGGGCAACGGCCGGTGGTGGATCAGGCCCGACACGGCGCTGGCCGCCGAGGTCTCATGGTCCGACGCGCCGCGTCCGAACCCTTACCGGCAACGGCAGGCGGCGGTTTCGCTGCAGCAGCTCTGGTAAGGCGCGCGATGAAACAGACCCGCCAAACACCCACGGCCTCCAACCGCGGCTGGGCCCTCGCGCTGACCGTCGTCTTCGTGCTGGCCGGCAGCGTGCTGGGCTGGCTGGGCGCCCTCTGGCTCGCTCAGGAGATCGACTCGATCGCGCCCAACGGCTGGTGGCTGGTGGCCACCATCCTGCTGCTCGTGCTGTTCGCGATCACGTCGGTGCGCTACATCCTGCTGGCCGGCATGTCGATGCTCGACCAGTATCTGCGTGCCCGCGAGGAAACTCCGCCCGAGCCGGAAGTCTGGCCGATGGTCAGCATCATCGTGCCCGTGTTCAACGAGGGGCCGATGATCCGGCACTCGCTCGATTCGCTGCTGTCGCAGGACTATCCGTCGTTCGAGGTGGTCGTGGTCGACGACGGATCGCATGACGAGACCTACCTGAACGCCTTCAAGATCCGCCAGCGCGAGGGCGGCGCCATCGTGCGCCTGCTGACCAAGCCGAACAGCGGCAAGGCCGACGCGCTGAACTTCGGCATCGCCCATGCGGCCGGCGACCTGGTCGTCTGCGTGGACGGCGACAGCCTGCTCGAACCCGATGCGCTGCGACGCCTGGCGCTGCACTTCACCGAGCCGCGGATGGGTGCGGTGGCTGGCTGCGTGCGCGTGATCAATCGCGACACCCTGTGGACCAAGCTGCAGGCGCTCGAATACGTCGTCGGGCTCGCTCTGATGAAGCGCGCGCAGAACGCCGGACGCGCGGTGTCGATCGTGCCGGGTCCGCTGGGCATGTTCCGCAAGTCGGCGCTGCTGGCGGTCGGCGGGTACGACCACGACACCTTTGCCGAGGACTTCGACCTGACCCTGAAGCTGCTGGGCGACGGCTGGCATGTGATCTACGAACCGACAGCCCTGGCCTGGACCGAGGCGCCCGAAAGCGCCATGGAACTGCTCAAGCAGCGCTACCGCTGGTCGCGCGGCTGCCTGCAGGTCGTGTTCAAGCGGCGCTGGGCCTGGTTCCGGGTGCGCGATGAGCGCATGCGCTTTCTGGGCATCTGGTATCTGGTCGCCGAGAACCTCGTGTGGCCGGGCTTCAACGTGTTCGGTCACGTGCTGTTCATCGCCACCGGACTGCTGCTCGGACTGCATCCGTTCGTGGTCGCGTGGTGGCTGCAACTGGTGCTGCTCGATTGCGCGATCTCGGCGTACAGCATCGCCGCCGAGGACGAGGAGCTCAGCCTGCTGTGGGCGGCCCCGTTCGTGCGGGTGTTCTACGCCGCGTTTCTGGACACCGCCCGCCTGCTCTCAGCGCTCGATGAATGGCGCGGCACCCGGATGACCTGGGGCAAATTGAATCGACTGGGAAGACTGCGATGAAAGAACTGTTGATGTTTCTGGCCAACTTCCTGCTGTTCCTGAGCATCTCAACGCTGCTGCTCTCGGTCGCTGCCTACCTCGCGTTCCGGATGCGCAACCGCTCGGCGCCCAAGCGCCGCGCCCAGACCTACGACGCGCTGGCCAACCCGCCCAGTTCGGTGCTGCAACCTTGGGACAACGGAAAGTCGTCCTGACGCAGCCGCGGCACGACGGTCGACTCGGGCCCGGTCGCATCGCGCGATGACATTCCCACGACCCGGTGCGGCCAGGTCCCTGGTGCTCGCGGCCGTGCTCGCCGCCGGTCTGATGGGCGGCGGCGCCAGCGCTGCCTCGACGGTCTGCCTGTTGCGCGCCGATCATTCGCGCGCATTCATTGCCGCCCAGGGCGGTGACCAGGATCGGCTGCTCGCACCGATGCGCGCCGCACTGTCGCGGCTGGATCACGGCGGCTGCGAGCTTGCGGCCGACGGGCTGGCCACCGAACCCCGGCCGGCCGTGCTGGTGGTCGCCTCCGCCGTATCCCTGAGCGCCCGCGAGCGCGCCTCGATCGCCGCCTTCGTCGCCCGTGGCGGATCCGTCCTCGGCACCTGGGCCAGCGGCAGCCGCGACGAGACCGGTCAATGGCTGGGCTATGGCTGGCTCAGGCAGGTATTCGGGGTCGAAGTGACCGGCGACATCAGTCCCGATGCCGATCAGCGGCACCTGCTGCCCTTTGGCGAGAGTCCGCTGAACACGTCAGTCGGCGCCGGCCGCCGGCTGTTTCTGAACCGCAGTGTCGAGCCGCTGCTGCGTGCGCGTCTGCGCGAAGCAGGCGCCGTGAACGGCGCATCTGCCGCCGGGGACTCAAGCGTTCCTCTGGCGACGGCAGCCGCGCGGTA
>DAONCJ010000045.1:0-13101 GCA_035401985.1 Burkholderiaceae bacterium
TGGAGCAAAGAAGATCGAACACCGGTCGGCAGCGGCATGTCGCCCGGAACCCAAGAAAGCCGATACACCTCCACCATGCTCGCGTCATCTGAAGACCGGACAGCCCCGGTCATCGACGGGTCCGCGCCCACCGTTCCCAGCTTTGCGCCCCGGCCGGTCGCACCGCGCGTATTCGAAGCGCAGGTCGAACAGCTGTATCGGCTGGCGCCCGCCACGCTGGGCTTTTCGCTGATTGCTTCCTCGCTGGTCGTCTGGCTGCTGTTCGAGTCGGTGTCGCGCCCGATGCTGTGGGCGTGGTACGCAAGCGCACTGCTGCTGAACCTGTTCCGCGGTCTGATGGTGACCGCGCAGCGACGCGATGCCGCCCGCAACGAACGCGCCGCCCGCTGGGGGCGCCTGTTCTGGCTCGGCACCCTGGGCAACGGCGTCCTGTGGGGGCTGTGCGGCACGATGCTGCTGCCGGGCGACAAGCCCGATCTGTCGTTTGCATTGATCGCCATTCTTGGCGTGATCCCGGGCATCGCCTACTCGTCGCTGTCCGCCCGGCGCTCGGTCTATTTCGCCTTCGTGCTGCCGTTCCTGCTGCCGATGGTCGCCAAGCCCCTGGGCGCAGGCGACACGACGAGCGTGGTGATCGCCGTGTCGATCGCCCTGTATCTCATCGTGCTGTGGGTCATCGGCACCCGCGGCGAGCGCGATTTCCTCCAGGCGCAGATCCAGCGCATCGAGAACGAGGATCTGGTCCGGGAGATCCGCGCGGCGCAGGCTGAAGCCGAACGCGTCTCCCATGTACTGGCGCTCGAAGTGAAGACGCGCGAGCAGGCCGAGGAACAGTGGCGCGTCGCCAAGGAGGCCGCCGAAGCGGCAAGCCAGGCCAAGAGCGAATTCCTGGCGACCATGAGCCACGAGATCCGCACGCCCATGAATGGCGTGCTGGGCATGAACGAGCTGCTGATCGACAGTCCGCTGGACCCGCGACAGCGGGTCTGGGCGGAGGCCGTGCAATCGTCCGGCCGTCATCTGCTGGGCGTGATCAACGACATCCTGGACTTCACCAAGATCGAGTCCGGGCATCTGCAGCTGGAAGCGGTCGATTTCAGCCTGGCGGCGGTCATCGACGAGGCCCTCGCGATGTTCGAGCTGCCCGCCCGCGACAAGGGCCTGGCGCTGTCCGCCCATTACCCGCAACAGCATCCGGCGCTGGACTTCCGCGGCGACCCGTTCCGCCTGCGCCAGGTCGTGGCGAACCTGGTCGGCAACGCCGTCAAGTTCACCGCGCGCGGCGCAGTCACGGTCAGCGTGCTGCTTCCGGAAGGCGATGCGCCGGGCTCACTGCTGCGCATCACCGTGCGCGACACCGGCATAGGCATCGATCCGCAGGCTCAGGCCCGGATCTTCGAGCACTTTTCCCAGGCCGACGGCTCGACCACTCGCGAGTACGGCGGCACGGGCCTGGGCCTGGCGATCTGCCGGCGCCTTCTGACACTGATGGGCGGGCACATATCGGTGGCCAGCGGGCCCGGCATCGGATCGACCTTCACGGTCGATCTGCGCCTGCCGCGGGCCCATCAGCCGGTTCGCGCGAAGACCAGCCCGAATCGCGGACGTCGAACGCTGCGGGGCCACGTGCTGCTCGCCGAAGACAACCAGGTCAACCTCGGACTGGCCCGCGCGATGCTCCGAAAGCTCGGGCTGACATGCGAAGTGGCCGTCGATGGAGAAGAGACGGTCCGACTCGCCAGCAGACAGCATTTCGACGCCGTGCTGATGGACTGCCAGATGCCGGTGCTCGACGGCTTTGCAGCGACCGCACGGATCCGCGCACTGGCGGACCCCCGCCGCGCCACGCTGCCGATCATCGCGCTGACAGCCAATGCGCTCGACGACGACGAGCGGGACTGTCTGCAAGCCGGCATGAACGGCTACCTGTCCAAGCCGTACACCCTGGACCAGCTCAGCGCAGTGCTCGGCCACTGGCTCGAGGCGCCGGACGCAGCCCCTGCACGGGCTGCACCGGCGGCTGCACCGGCGGCGGCCCCACCGGCGGCTGCGCCCAGTGCCGGCGACCAGGGACCGATCGACCTGACCCTGATCGCCTCCCTGCAGGAACTGGATCCGGACGGCGAATCCGGTCTGATGCGCGAGCTGTTCCAGTGCTTTCTGGACGCGGCCGAGCGCAGCGTCGACGAAGTCGAAACAGCCATCCTGGCCGGCGACACCGAGGCACTGGGGCGCGCAGCCCACGGCTTGAAGTCCAGCTCGGCCAACGTCGGGGCCCTGGCGCTGGCCGAGTGCTATCGGACACTCGAACAGCATGCGCGCGAGCAGCGGATCGACGAAGCGCGCGCCACACTGGCCCGCGTCCGCCGTGAACACCAGCGCGCGGTCACTCACTTGCGCGAACTGCTTCTGGAACTGGCATGACAAGCCCCCGGCCCCGCATCCTCGTCGTCGACGACGACCCCACTGCCCGGCTGCTGATGCGGGCCGCGCTGCGCAAGGCCGGCTACGAGGTAGAACTCGCCGTCAGCGGCGAAGATGCGCTGCTGCAGTTCAACGACAGCCACTTCGACCTGGTGATGCTCGATGTGGAGATGCCCGGCATGAACGGGCATCAGGTCTGTGCCGACCTTCGCCGGCAGGCGGGCGATCTGCTGCCGGTGGTGATGGTGACCGGCATGGACGACGTGGAGTCGGTCGAGCGCGCCTATGAATCCGGCGCAACGGATTTCCTCGCCAAGCCGATTCACTGGGCGCTGATCGGGCACAGGGTCAAATACCTGCTGCGCGGGCACCAGGCGCTGATCGACCTGGGCGCTGCGCAAGCGCGGCATGCGGCCATCCTGGAGGCGATTCCAGACCTGCTTTTCGAACTCGACCTGGACGGCCGCTATCTCGACTACCACTCGCCGCGCGCCCGGCGCGTGGAGACGCGACCGGGCGAGCTGATCGGCAGGACCATATGGGAAATCCTGCCGCGGGTCGCGGCACAGGCATGCCATTCGGCGCTTCGGACAGCCCTTGTCCAGGGATACAGCTCCGACGTGCAATACCAGCTGCCCCTGGACCAGGGCGGGCGCTGGTACGAGCTGTCGGTCTCGCGCAAGAACGATGAACGGCAGGCGCAACCCTCCTTCATCGTGCTGTCGCGCGACATCACCGAACGCAAGGTGGCAGAAGACCGGATCACGCGCCTGGCCTACTTCGACAGCCTGACCGGGCTGCCGAACCGGCAGTCATTTCTCGAGCGGGTCGACCGCGAGTTCATCCGAGCCGGCCAGAGGGGGCAGAAGCTGGGCGTGCTGTTCATGGACCTGGACGGTTTCAAGAACGTCAACGACACGATGGGTCACAGCGCCGGAGACCTGATTCTCAAGTGGGCCGCAGATCGCCTGGCCCAGGGACTTCGCCCGTCCGACGCGCTCGGTCATGCGAGCGCCGCGCGTGAAGGGTCCGAGCTGTCGCGGCTGGGCGGCGACGAGTTCACCGCACTCATCCTGGACATCGCGCGGCCCGACGAAGCCATCATGGTCGCCCACCGGGTCGGCGAACTGATGCGCCGCCCATTTGTCGTGGACGGCCGCAATGTGACGCTGACGACCAGCATCGGCATCGCGATCTACCCGGACGACGGCACGGATGCCGCCACGCTGCTCAAGCACGCGGACACGGCGATGTATCACGCCAAGGCCACGGGCCGCGACAACGCCCGGTTGTACACGGCCTCGCTGACCGTCGAGGCGATGGAACGCATGGAGCTCGACACGAGCCTGCGCCTGGCCCTGGAGCGCAATGAATTCCATCTGGTCTATCAGCCTCAGATCGACATCCAGACCGGCTGTGCCACGTCGGTCGAGGCGCTGATCCGCTGGACCCATCCGGTGCGAGGCCTGGTGCCTCCCTTCGATTTCATTCCACTGGCTGAACAGAACGGGCTGATCGAGCGCATCGGACAATGGGTGCTGCGGACCGCCTGCACCGACGCGGCGGCCTGGAACCGCGAGGGCCGCAAGGTCTGCGTCGCGGTCAATCTGTCCCCGGTCCAGTTCCGCGACCCCGGCCTGCTGCAGATGGTCGTCGACACCCTGGCCGAGACCGGGCTGCCGCCTGACCGCCTGGAACTCGAAGTGACCGAGGGTGCGCTGATGGAAAACACCGCATCCACGATCGCCACGCTGCATGCGCTGCGTGACCACGGCGTGTGCATTGCGCTGGACGACTTCGGAACCGGCTACTCGTCGCTGAGCTATCTGACTCGCATGCCGATCAATCGGCTGAAGGTCGATCGCTGCTTCGTCAACGGCCTGCTCGACGGCGGCGAGCACAGTGCGATCGTCCGCGCGGTGCTCGCGATGGCCGACACGATGGGCATGAACGTCACCGCAGAGGGCGTTGAGACTCTCGAGCAGGCGCGTGCCCTGAAACGCATGGAGTGCGACAGCCTGCAAGGCTTCTACTTCAGCCGACCCGTGATGGCACAGGAGATCTCGGCGCTGCTGGACTGCCGATGGCCGCTCGACGGCAAGCCGGCGGCGGCTCTGCGTGCCGGCCCGCTCGAGGGGTCGACACCGATCGAGGCGCTGCCACAACGCTGATATCGGCGGCGATCCGGCCGCAACAGCCGGTCGCTAAGGCACGAGCGCCAGGAACAGGAAGGCGGCGAAGAGCACCAGATGGACCGCGCCCTGCATGACGTTGGTGCGCCCTGAGGCCAGCGTGATCGAGCCCACCAGAAAGGTCAACGCCAGCAGCACCATGTCCTTGGCCTCCAGGCCAAGGACCAGCGGCAATTCCAGCACGACCGACACGGCCACCACCGCCGGAATCGTCAGGCCGATGCTGGCCAGCGCCGAACCGATCGCCAGATTCATGCTGGTCTGCAGACGATTGGCGCGCGCGGCGCGCACCGCAGCCCAGGTCTCGGGCAGCAGGACGAGCATCGCAATCAGAATGCCGACGATCACCTTCGGTGCATCGGCGGCGGCGACCATCCGTTCAATCAGCGGCGACAGCACCTTGGCCAGGCCGACCACGCCGATCAGCGATGCGATCAGCAGCCCCAGGCTGGCCCATGTGCGCTGCAGGCCCGGGGGCGGCGCATGTTCGTGCTCGTCGTCGGCCCCTTCCACCGGCAGAAAATAATCGCGGTGCCGAACGGTCTGTACGAACACGAAGACAGCCCACAACGAAAGTGAACTGGCCCCGACAAACACCAGTTGTGCATAGGTGTAGGTGCCTTCTGGCGAACTGGTGGTGAAGGTCGGCAGTACCAGCGACAGCGTGGACAGCGCGACCAGGGCAGCGAGCCCGGGACCGGTGCCCTCGATCCGGAAGCTCTGTTCCCGATGCCGCAGGCCGCCGACGAGCACACACACCCCGACCACCCCGTTGCAGATGATCATCACAGCGGCATAGATGGTGTCACGGGGCAGCGCCGCCTTGGCGGCACCGCCAGCGATCATCAGCGAGATGATCAGCGCCACCTCGATGACCGTGATGGCGACCGCCAGCACGAGCGTGCCGAATGGCTCGCCGACGCGGTGGGCGACAACTTCCGCATGATGCACGGCGGTCATCACCGACCCGACCAGCGCACCCACACACAGCAGTGCAAGGGCCGGCGTCAGCGGCAAAAAAAAGGCGGCGCAGAGCACCGCCAAAGACAAAACAGGCAGGAGGTCGGTCGAAGGTCTCATGCCGGAATTATTACCCGGCATCGTGACCTCCCCGCTGCGCGTCCCTTGCCCGAATCAGAGTTTTGTGGATTTCACAGCGTGCCCGGTCTCAAGGTCGGGTCGTCCGATCCGGCTCGAACCAGGAATCCGTCGCCTTGCGCTCCCAGTCGGCGATCTGCCGCTCGGCCTCATCCTTCGCAATCCCGTAGCGCTCCTGAATCTTGCCGGCGAGCTGGTCGCGACGACCGGCGACGACATGGATGTCGTCGTCGGTGAGATCGCCCCACTGCTCCTTGGCCTTGCCTGCAATCTGTTTCCAGTTGCCTTCGATGCGGTCCCAGTTCATGCGTTTACTCCTGATGTGGATGTCGGGCGGCGGCGCCTGACAGTTACGGCCGCACGGCGATCTCGTTGCGCACCGCGCGAACGCCCTTGACCTGACGGGCGAGGCTTTCCGCCATGGTCCGTTCGGTCGAGTTCTTGGCGAACCCCGAAAGCATCACCGTGCCGTTCAGCGTCTCCACGCTGATCGACGTGCCGGCAACCTCGCGGTTCTCGAGCAGCCTCGCCTTCACCGAGGTGGTGATTGCCGAGTCATCGACAAAGGCGCCAACGGTTTCCTGGCCGCGCATCACTGCGCAACCCGCGGTGGTGAGTACGGCCATTGCAATCAGGCCGGCGGCAATCGAGGTTCGCTTGAACATGGTGTAGCTCCGTAAATATAAGAAGAGAGGATTTGGGCGGCCGACATAGGACCCGGCCGACAGTGCCGACTTTAGAAGCGCTTCGCACCCCGGCCCATCAGTGGCGCGGACCTTGACATGTAGGACCACACGCCGGGCAGGGACGCACACTGCGGCATGCGCCCTCCACTCCTCAGTAACGATCGTGCGAACGGCTCATCAGCGAAATCAGGCCCATCAGCACCGCGCCGGTGGCCGCCGCGATCAGCATCGCCTTGACCGGTTCGGTCCGGATGTAGCTGGTCGTCGTGTCCGCCGCATACCTCGCCTTGTCCACGATGGGCTGCGAGCCCCGCTGCAGTGCGTCGGCACCGCGCTGTGCCATTGCGCTTGCGCGCTCGGCCACCTGATTGACCATCGGGCCGACCTCGTTGCGCAAGTCCTTGACGGTGCTGCTGACGCTGTCGACCGCGTCGTGCGCGGCACGCCGCGTCGAACGCAAGGCCTGATCGGCCGACTGGGCGGCCTGGTTGCTCAGGGAAGACGAATCATTGGATCGGGTTTCAAACATGGCATTTCCTCTCATTGGATTTGGAGACCGGACGGACCTCTGCAAGGACCGCCGATCGTGACTGCACCCACTCGGGATCAGCGTCGTCGCGTGAAACCGACGACGAAACTGATCAGCGCCAGAACCGCGAATATCAGGAACAGGATCTTGGCGATGCCCGCGGCGCTGGCGGCGATGCCGCCGAAACCGAAGAGCGCGGCAATCAGCGCAATGACGAAAAAGACGACGGCGTAGTGCAGCATTGGGACTCTCCTTTTGGTTTTCGACGGCCCGTGTGCGCTCTGCAGCCCTCGCAGGGCGCCATCGCCGCTAGAGCCAGAGTCTGGGCGCGCGACACGCCCGCTCTAATAGGTCGCGGGTCTGTCCCATCGAAGGAAGACGGAGGGTTGGCGTGTAGGCACTCGCCCACAGACGCACTGGCTGCCCTCGATCAGCTTCAAGCATCAGGCCGTCAGGTCAGGCTCTCTGACGGGGGCTTCCGGCAGCGTGACGCGGATCGTGGTGCCCTGACCCGACACCGAAAGCACGACGAAGCTTCCATGCTCCGCGCTCACCCTGAACTTCATTCCCACGAGACCGTATGCCGAGCGGCGGATGGCGTCCGGATCGAAGCCCACGCCGTCATCCCGAACCGAAACTTGCACCCGCCCGTCACAGGCATTCAAGGTCAGCCACACCCGGGTAGCCTTAGCGTACTTGGTGATGTTCGTGATCGCTTCCTGGACCAGGCGATAGACCACCATCTGGGCAACGGGAGACAACCGGACAGCCGTGAAATCGCATTCGACCGGGATCCCGGACTGCTCCGAAAACTCCCGCGCGAGGATTTCCAGCGTGACGACCAGGCCCAGATGGCCGAGCGCAGACGGTCGCAGGTCTTCGCCAATGCGCCGCTTGACGGCAATCACGCTGTTCAGCGTGCCGATCAGGTGATCGAGGCGCTCGAGCAATTCCGGTGCGCCGCCGGCAAGTCTCGACTTGATGCGTGACGTGTCCAGCTTGGCCGAGGTCAGCAGGGACCCCAGTTCGTCATGCAGGTCGCGTGCCAGGCGGTTGCGTTCATCCTCGCGGGCCGTGGCGATGTGGTTGTTCAGTTCGAGCAGTTGCGCGGTGCGCCGGGTGACCTCCAACTCCAGGCGCTCCGTGTCGGCCTGAACTCGCTTCTGACGGCGCTGGCGCTGTCGCTCCAGCGCCAGCGACTGGCGCAGATTCGCAATCACGCCCAGCAGTGCAATCGCGCAGAGCGCAGCCACGCCGACCCGGCTTATCAGCATCGACCGGTAAACGTCATCCCGGTTGCGCTCGATCCTGACCGCCTGGCCTTGGAGCAGATCGGAGCTCAGGTCCTGAATGCCCGCCAGGTTCGTGTGCCCGGCAGGAAGCGGTGCTGCGACGGCCGATGCCTTGAACTGCCCGGCGCCGGCGAGCCGCAGTTCGGTCTCGCGGATCGCCATGTGCACTTCGGCCAGGCGCAAGCTGACCAGCGTGCGCAGCCGGCCGAGCGTCTCGAGGCCTTCCGGCTGGTCTGCGTAATACCCGTCGAGAAAGAGGAACGACTGGTCGACCCGGTCGCGCGCCTGCGCATACAACAGCCGGTCCTCCGCGCGGCCCGTCAGATGGAAGGCCCGCTCGCCTGCCTCGGTATCGACCAGACCGCGCGCGAGCGCATGAATATTGACGCGCGCCTCGCTCATCGTGCCCAGCGCATCGAATTTCGCGACCGACCGGCTGTATGAGGCTTCGCTGATGAGCACGATCGTGCCCAGCGCCAGGCACGCAAGCGCCAATACGAGCCTGTGTCGCGGAACCATCGAACGTGCAGCCATCGTGGGTCTCTTTCTTTTTATCGCCAGAGCCCACAGTGGACGCCGCCGCCGAGCCTGAGGGCATCGGCCCCCGATCACTATCAGTCAACACGCTGCCCTCCGGCAGGAGGTCTCCTACAGCCCGGATGGACGCCGTAGGACGATCACTACGACAGAAGCAGGCTGCCGCCTCTGGGCGCCCACCAGCAGCGGCGCGACACTCTCGCCACGAGACACCGCGCATGTCCCGCTGATCGTGAGCGGGCTGCACGCCGATCATCAAGAGATAGAGAGGTAAAACATGAACCGCATTCTCAAGCAGGCTCTGGCCGCCGCCACGCTGACCCTGAGCGCACACGCGATGGCCGACATAACCTTCTATGGTCGCGAAGGATTTGAAGGACGCACATTTTCCGTCGATCGTCCGGTTGGCAACTTCAAGCGCTTCGGCTTCAACGATCGGGCCTCCTCGGTGATTGTGCGCGCTGAACGCGGCGAACGCTGGGAAGTCTGTGAGGAACCGCGCTTCAACGGGCGTTGCGTGGTCCTGCGCGCCGGCGGCTACCCCTCGCTGGCCTCGATGGGGCTGAACAACCAGATCTCGTCGGTCCGCCCGATAGGTCGAAATCTGGCGGTCGATGACAACCGCTACGCCAATCCGCCGCTGCCTGTCTACGATGCCCGGCGGCGCGCCAACGAGCGGCTTTTTGAAGCGCGGGTGACGTCGGTCCGTGCGATTGTCGGGAACCCGGAGCAGCGCTGCTGGGTGGAGCGTGAAGAGATCGCGACCGCCGGCGGGGGCGGCTCACTTGGCGGCGCCAATGTGCCAGGCGCCCTCCTGGGCGCCGTGATCGGCGGTGTGCTGGGACACCAGATCGGCGGCGGGCGCGGTCAGGATCTGGCCACGGCGGGAGGCGCGGTGGCAGGCGCGGCGCTCGGAGGCAACGTCAATCGCGGCGGCAGTCCCAGCCTGCCGACGAGCCGCGACGTGCGTCGCTGCTCGAACGTGTCGACGAATGACCGGCCCGAATACTGGGACGTGACCTACGAATTCCGCGGCGAGGTGCACCGCATCCAGACAACCACCCCGCCGGGACCGACGATCATGGTCAATCGCTTGGGTGAACCGCGCGTCTGACGACGGCTGAACCCAGGTTCACAAGACCTGACCCGCCCGGGTCGGGTCTTGTTTTTTAGCCCGAACCACATCGGGCTTTGCGAACCGGGCCTCAGGCCTTCTTCTCGCGCGGCACCCGACCCATCAGATAGAACTCGGGATTGGGCATCATCCCGGACAGGTTCGCCATCCGGTTCGACAGCGCGAAGAAGGCGGCAATCGCGCCGATGTCCCAGGCGTCCTCATCGGTGAAGCCGTGTCCGCGCAACGCCTCGAAGTCGGGCTCCGAGAGCTCGCCGGACGCAGTGGCGACCTTCATCGCGAAGGTGATCATCGCCTGCTGGCGCGCCGTGAGTGGCGCCTTGCGCCAGTTCGTCGCGAGCTGATCGGCCAGCAGCGGGTTCTTCTCGAAGATCCGCAGGATGGCCCCGTGGGCCACCACACAGTACAGACAGGCATTGGCGCCGCTGGTGGCCACGACAATCATCTCCTTCTCGCCCTTGGACAAGCCGTTCTCGCGCAGCATCAGTGCGTCGTGGTAGGCGAAGAACGCTCGGAACTCGTCGGGACGGCGGGCCAGCTTCAGAAACACGTTCGGAACGAATCCGGACTTCTCCTGGACCGCCAGCAGCTTGTCGCGCAGGTCGGCAGGCAGCCCGGTGATGTCGGGCAGCGGGTAGCGGTCGATGGTCGAGGTCATGCTGAATCTCCTGAGGAAGTGCGTTCGGGCGCCGGCTCGCCAGCGAGCCGATAACGAAGGAATGTACCGCGAGCATTCAGCCAGGCGATTGCGAGGCCCGCGCGCCCGTCCAGAGCGCCCAGCCGCAGCAGATATCCGCGCAGAAATGTCCACGCGCCGTGCGTCAGCGCGGACGTCAGGCCACCGCGGCCCCTGGCCCGCAGCTTGACAGCGCCAAGGCGCGCGTAACGCTCGGATTTTTCGCGGGCGTCCGCCGGAGAGTCGACACTGTCGTGCTCGAGCTGACCCGCGAGCACCGGATGTCGGCCGGGACAGATCAGACGTTCATGGACCAGATCGTCGGAGAACCGCGCCCGGCCGCGGCGAAACAGCCGCAGCACGCGGTCGTTTCGCCAGTCCCCGAACCGGATCGTCCGTCCGCAGTAACGGGAACTGCGCTCGATCCAGTAGGCGTCGGCGACCTCTTCGCCACGCGCAGCACGCGCCATCACCGCCCGGATGGCGCTTGCCAGTTCCGGGCCGACGACCTCGTCGGCGTCCAGCGACAGCACCCATTGACCGGCAGCGGCGTCCAGAGCCCGATTCTTCTGCGGCCCGAATCCGGGCCAGTCGGCGCTCTGGTGAACCCGCGCGCCGAGCGAGCGGGCGATGGCCACCGTGTCATCGGTGCTGCCCGAATCGAGGACAACCCATTCGTCAGCAAACGACACCGAGCCAAGGCAGCGGGCGATGCGGTGCGCCTCGTTGCGGGTGATCACGGTGACGCTAAGCAGAGGGATGGACATCACAACCAGACGGAGGGCACCCGCACGACAAGGCGTCGGCAGGATCGGCGGCAGCGCCACTGTATCCTTCCTATTTTATTCCCAGCGCCACACCCTCATGCCCAGCACTGTTCTCGTCACCGGCGCGGCCGGCTTCATCGGCATGCATGTGAGCCAGCGGCTGCTGGCCGACGGACATCAGGTGGTTGGCGTCGACAACCTGAATGACTATTACGATCCGGCGCTGAAGCAGGCCCGGCTGGCCCGGCTGGTCGATCAGCCGGGGTTCCGCTTCGAGAAGCTCGATCTCGCGAACACGGACGGCGTCGCAGCGCTCTTCGCGCAGGTCCGGCCGCAGCAGGTGATCCACCTGGCCGCCCAGGCCGGTGTGCGCTATGCGCTCGACCATCCGTACGCCTATTCGTCATCGAACCTGCACGGCAGCACCGCCATCCTCGAGAACTGCCGGCGGCACGATGTGCGCCATCTGGTGTTCGCCAGCAGTTCGAGCGTCTATGGCGGCAACACCCGGGTGCCGTTCGCCGAAACCGATCCGGTCAACCATCCGGTGAGCTTCTACGCGGCAACCAAGCGCGCCAACGAACTGATGGCGCACAGCTTCGCCCATCTGTTTTCGCTGCCCGTGACCATGCTGCGTTACTTCACCGTCTATGGCCCCTGGGGCAGGCCGGACATGGCGATCTGGAAGTTCACCGACGCCCTGCTCGCAGGTCGGCCGATCGACGTCTATGCCGGTGGTGAGCTGCAGCGGGACTTCACCTTTGTGGAAGATGCCGCGGCCGCGACCGTGGCGCTGATGTCGCGCCCGCCGGCGCGCCGCTCGAGCGACGATCCCGCCGCCTGGCAGGCCAGTTCACCCGATTCGAGCTGGGCGCCCTTCGAGATCTACAACATCGGGCGCAGCGATCCGGTGACCGTGAACGCGCTGCTGGGGATGATCGAAGGCCATCTCGGGGTGCGCGCGATCCGCCGCGAACTGGGCATGCAACCGGGCGACGTCAGCCGCACCTTCGCCGATACGCGAAAGCTGGCGATGGCCACCGGCGAACTGCCGCAGGTGCCGCTGGCCGACGGCCTTGGACGCTTCGTGCGCTGGTTCCGTCAGTATCACGGCCGCTGAACGTCGCCGCCCGCGCCGCACGAACGGGCCGGCGCACCATCGGGTGCGCCGCGGCTTCCCGCGGTCGTCAGCAGCATGCCCAGCGTGATGAGCGCGAGCAGCCCATGTTCATGGTGCAAGGTGGTATTGAGCAGGCCGGCGAACACCGTCACGCTCCAGCCTGCCAGTGAAACGACCCACACGCAGGCGTGCAGCGCATCGGTGCGGGCCCAGGCCAGCGTGCGCCGCAAACGCCAGGCCCAGGCGGCAAGCAGCAGCAGCACCGCCGCGATTCCCACTGCGCCCCGCTCGGCCAGGGTGTTCGCGTACAGACTGTGGGCGTGGAACGAAAAATAATAGCGGGTCGGGTCGCAGGGTTCCGTGGCAGTGCCCGGGTGAAGGTCCTTGCAGACGCTTTGCGGCGTGAGCAGACGGAATCCGCCGTTGCCCAGTCCGAACACCGGGTGGGCCCGAGCCGCAGCCAGCGCCAGCCGCAGCAGGCCGTCCCGGTGTGAAGCGGGTGCACCGACAGACGCCTGGAACCCGAACTTCTCGAGCAGACTGCCGCCCGGCGGCTGCAGGGGCTTGTCGCTCAGCTCGGTCGTCAGCCAGTAGCCGGCGGACGCCGTGAGGACCAGCACCAGCAGCCCCGCCCGGAAGCGCCGG
>DAONCJ010000046.1:0-13077 GCA_035401985.1 Burkholderiaceae bacterium
CGAATAACCAACGAGACGAATTACGGTAGATCTCTGCTGAGAGATCAACAAGGCGACCCACTTGGTAAACAGGTTGCAGATCTGCTTAGCAAAACATTGACGGAGTCGGGCGCTTATCTGGTTTTCGAGCGACCGGATATATCGAGTCTCATTGCGGAGAGCCGCCTTACAAACAGCAGGATGAATCTCATCGGAGTGGACGCTCTGATCATCGGCTCACTGACGGAATTCGGCCGAAAGACTCTCGGCGAAAGCGGGTTCGTCTCAAGCAGCAAACGGCAGGTTGCTTTTGCGAAGATCGACGTCAGACTGGTCGATACAAATACAGGCCATGCCTTTTTTGCCACTTCAGGGGCTGGAGAAGCCTCCACGGAAACCGCTTCGACTTTTGGATTCGGCTCTCGCGCAGGATATGACGGAACCTTGAACGATGCAGCCATCAGGAACGCTGTTTCAGAGGCCGTAAATCGACTGGCCAATCAGATGCAGTCGAGACCTTGGCAGACATTCATCCTGCGGAACGAAGGTAATCGCGTCTATATCGGAGGTGGGACGCGCCAAGGGATCCTGCCGGGCATGAACTTCGTGGTTATGACCCAAGGCGAAAAAGTCAGATCGCCTCAGACAGGAAGTGAAGTAACTCTCCCCGGACGATCGGTCGCACGCTTGCGTGTCGAGTCGAGCTTCGGAGATTCAGACCTCGACGAAGGCTCCCTTGCATTGCTTACCGACGGTTCATTGCAGGGACTCGACGTTTCCAAGCTCGTAGTCAGGCAAGACGGAGGAACGAAATGAAGAGTGCCATCGTCCCAGTGCTGTGCGCTCTCGTTTTGGCCGCATGCGTTCAATTGCCCACGGAAAAACAAAGAGTCGTCGACACGCGTCCGTCAATTTCTTTTCGAGTCGATCCGACTTCGGATCTCTCAGCCCGCGTTCTGGTTGACGGCCTTGACATGGGAAGTCTTGCCGATTTTCTGGACGGCGCAGGATCCTTGCGAATCCTTTCAGGCACTCACGTCATAAAAGTCATAAAAGGGACAGATCTTCTTCTGAACGAGAAGATCTACCTGGGCGACGGGGTAGGGCGAACTTTGAACATCAAATAGAACTCATCCAATCACATGCAAAAACTTGCAGCAATAATTCTCACCACCACAATATTATCTGGGTGCGCAGGACCCTCTCTCTATCAATGGGGATCATACGAGCAGATGTTGTATCAGTCTTACAAAGATCCAGCAAAAGTCGAGGCAATGCGCACTAATCTTGAGTCGCAAATTCTGGCTCTTGAAAGTACGGGACAACGCGTAGCGCCTGGACTCCATGCGGAATTGGGAACTCTTTACCTTCAGTCGGGAAACAAAGGCAAAGCAAAGGCATTCTATATCAAGGAACGGGACACTTGGCCCGAAAGTCGTGGCTTAATGAATGCCGTCATCGATAACCTTGATAAAGAACCGAAACGCCAAACCGAGACACCCAAATGACACGCCTGTTACTGATTTTTCTGACACTAATTATAACGGGCTGCGCAACCCCTACACCTATTAACCTCGATGCGTTTAACGCTGCTGCGCCACGCTCCGTACTGGTTGTACCTGTCGTTAATAAATCGCTAGACGTTGACGCGCCAAACTATGTCTTGTCCGCACTGCCCGTTCCGTTGGCAGAAAAAGGATACTACGTGTTTCCAGTTCATACGGTAAAATTTATACTGGAGCAAGAAGGACTGTACGAAGGCGAACAAATCCACCAGCAACCTGCACCGGCTTTGGCCAAGATGTTTGGTGCTGATGCGATTCTTTATGTCACCATCAATAGATGGGACGCACAGTATGCGTTCATCACCACCACTGTGACGGTCCAGTTTGACTATAAAATGCTGAGCAGGGATGGAACCGAATTATGGAAAGCGCGAAAGACGCTTCAATATCAACCTCAATCCAGTGGGGGCGGTCATCCTCTGGCCATGCTGATTGGAGCGGCAATATCAGCGGCCGTGGCTCGTGCCGCGCCTAACTATATGCCCCTCACGCAGCAGGCAAATCTGCAGGTGTTTACAATGGGCGCCACTGCCATTCCTGACGGCCCATACTCGAAGTCACGGGAAATTCGCTCCGCGAGATAAACTGTTCCGCGGGGGGAGCCCAACTAAAACGCGCTGCAGTCTATTGTGATCGCCACCTCCGACCCGACGCCTGACGAGGAAGTCCGATGATTCACATCCGAGAAATCGACCACCTGGTGCTGCGGGTGAGCGACCTCGATCGGATGCTGCACTTCTACTGCGAGGTGCTGGGCTGCGCGATCGCGCGTCGCCAGGATGATCTGGGTCTGGTGCAGCTGCGCGCGGGCCGCTCGCTGATCGACCTGGTGCCTGTCACGGGCCGGCTGGGCAGCGCCGGCGGCGCCGCGCCCGGCCGCGAGGGGCGCAACATGGACCACTTCTGTGTGCGGGTCGAGCCCTTCGACGAAGGCGCGATCCGCGCGCATCTGACGGTGCATGGTGTCGAGGCCGGCGCCATCGCCACCCGCCACGGCGCGGAAGGCGACGGGCCGTCGATGTACATCACCGACCCCGAAGGCAATGTCGTCGAGCTCAAGGGGCCGCCCGCCGCGTAATTCAGCGGCGCGGGCCCGCGGTGCATGCCGCGGCTCGGCCGGCGGCAGCCGGCGCTTCAGGCGTAACGCCGCGAGATCGATTCGGCCACGCACACCGGGCGCTCGGCCCCCTTGCGCTCGAAGGTCACCTCCCAGACCATCTGCGCGCCGTTGTCGGCAATGTCCTCACAGGACATCAGGCTGAAGCGCGCCCGAAGCTCGCTGCCCACCGGCACCGGGGATGTGAAGCGCACGCGGTTCAGGCCGTAGTTGACGCCCATCTTCACATCGCGCATCACGATGCTGCGCTGGAAGAACATCGGCAGCAGCGACAGCGTCAGAAAGCCGTGGGCGATCGTCGCACCGAACGGTCCTTGTGCTGCCCGATCGGGATCGATGTGGATCCACTGATGATCGCCGGTGGCGTCGGCGAACTTGTCGATCCGGTCCTGGGTGACCGTCTCCCAGTCGCTGACCGCGACCTCCTGGCCGACGCAGGCTTTGATCTGTTCCAGCGAATCGAACTCACGTACCGCCATGGCCTGTCTCCTCGGTGTCGTTGGAGGGCGCTCAGTGCTTGGTGCCGAAGATGCGGTCACCGGCATCGCCCAGACCCGGCACGATATACGCATCTTCGTTGAGGTGCGTGTCCAGCGCCGCCACATAGACGGGCACCTGCGGGTGGCGCTGCTGAAAGACGGCCACCCCTTCGGGCGCCGCGACCAGCGCCAGGAAGCGGATGGCGGTGACCGGCACGCCGCGCTCGAGCAGCACCTGCACCGCATGCACCGCCGAATTGCCGGTGGCGAGCATCGGATCGCAGACGATGAAGGTGCGGCCCTCGATCTCGGGCAGGCGCACGTAATACTCGACCGGCTGGTTGCCGGCGCCGCGATACAGCCCGATGTGCCCCTGCCGAGCGGACGGAATCAGCTCCATCAGTCCGTCGGCCATGCCCAGGCCCGCACGCAGCACCGCAACGACCGCCACCTTCTTGCCGGCGATGACCGGCGCGTCGATGGCGCACAGCGGCGTCTCGATCCGCTCGGTGGTCAGCGGCAGATCGCGGGTGATCTCGTAGCCCATCAGCAGCGTCAGCTCGGTCAGCAGCTGGCGGAACGTGCGCGTCGAGGTGGTCCGGTCGCGCAGGTGCGACAGCTTGTGCTGGATCAGCGGGTGATCGAGGATGAACAGGTTCGGGAAGCGGTCGTCCTTGCGCATGGCATCGGCTCAGATGATCCGGATGGTGCTCGGGTCGATCGTCGACGGCGGATACTGCGGATTCATCTGCCGCAGGGTGCGCACCAGGATGTTCATCACCGCCCAGTCGCGATACCACTTGTGATTGGCCGGGATGGTGTACCAGGGCGCCCGCTTGCGGTCGGTCTCGACGATCGCATCGCGAAACGCGACCATGTAGTCGTTCCAGTGCTTGCGCTGCTCGAGGTCGTGCGGATCGAATTTCCACTGGCGCTGCGGATCGTCCAGCCGCGCCTGCAGCCGGCGCGCCTGCTCGTCGCGGTCGATGTGCAAATAGCACTTGACGATGGTCGTGCCCTCGTCGACCAGCATGCGCTCGAAATCGCGGATGTGCTCGTAGCGGCGCTTCCAGCGCGCCTTGGGCACCAGCGAATTCACCCGCACCACCAGCACGTCCTCATAATGGGACCGGTTGAAGATCACGATCTCGCCATTGGCCGGCACGTGCGGATGCACCCGCCACAGGTAGTCGTGGGCCAGCTCGGCCTCGGTGGGCCGCTCGAACCGGGCCACCTTGACGCCCAGCGGATTGACGCCAGAAAACACCTTGCGGATCACCCCGTCCTTGCCGCCGGTGTCCATCGCCTGCAGCACCACCAGCAGCCGCTGGCGGGATTCGGCATACAGGCGGGCCTGAAGCTCGATCAGTTCGGTGCGAAGCACCTCGGTCTGCTCTCGGGCGCTGGCCTCCTCGCCCGGAAAGCCCGGCGTGGCACCGCCGTCCAGTGTCAGCAGCGAGGTGTCGGCGTCGACCGTCAGCCAGCAGCGCTTGCCGCGAGCGGCATTGGATTCCTTGGCCATGAGATCCCTTCGGTTGCCGAGCAGCGGCGCACAGGCGACCGCCGGACTCGGCGGTTCAAATATACGCGGGGCCGGCGGGGGCAGCGTGCCCCGCGTCGGCCGCCATGGTGAGCAGCCCGTTCAGGGCCTGCGCTTCATCGAGCGCGCTGGTGTCGAGCATCGCGTCGGCAGTGGCGTAGAGGCGCTCGCGCTGCGACAGAATGACCCGCACTTCGGTCAGCGCGTGGTCGCGGCCCTGGATCGGACGCAGATCGCCCTGCGCCAGCACGCGGCTCAGATGGTCTTCGGGCAGCGCCTTCAGCCAGACGGTAAAGCAGCGGCTGCGCAGCAGCGCAAACGTTTGCGGGTCGAGCACCAGCGAGCCGGCGGTGGTGATCACGCAGCGCTCATGGCTTTCGATCAGGCGGCCGAGCACGCGCCGTTCGGCCTCGCGGAACACGTCCTGGCCCGATGGCGCAAACAGTTCCTCCAGCGGCATGCCCAGATCGCGGACCACCTCGGCGTCGAGTTCGAAGAACGGCACCGCCAGCCGCTCGGCCAGCCGCTGACCCAGCGTCGTCTTGCCGGCGCCACGCAGGCCGGTCAGCGCGATCCGACCGCGACGGCCGGTGTCGATGCGTGGCCCGATCAGTTCGACCAGCTCCGAGCCGACCGCCGCGGCGACCCGCCGGATCAGCACGATCGAGATGTTTCCCTCGCCCGATTCGAGCTGCGCCAGGAATCGCTCCGACACGCCGGATAGCTGCGACAGCCGTCGCCGGGTCAGACCGGCACGGGCGCGCGCCCGCCGCACGCGGACACCGAGCTGCTGCAGAAAAGCCTCTTCATCCAACGACTTCTGTCCGGAACCCATCGGCCGGTGCCCCTCCGCATGCACGATTCGATAAGCTGGCGGTTCACCGCCTCACGCTCTGGACGATACCGCATGACCGACCCGCTGCCCGCGCAGGATCTCTGGATCGACGCTGCGGGCCTTCGGCTCGAGGCGCGCACACTGGGCGCACCGGCCGACCATGAACTGGCGCTCGTGTTCCTGCACGAGGGTCTGGGCTGCGTGGCGATGTGGCGCCAGTTCCCTGCGCTGCTGTGCGCGGCGCTGAAGCTGCCGGGCCTGCTCTATTCGCGCGCCGGCTATGGCGGCTCGCAGGCCGCCGACCTGCCCCGCACGCCCGAGTTCATGCACCACGAAGCCCGGGTCGTGCTGCCGCAGGTCCTGCAGGCCGCGGGCATCCGCCGCGCGATCCTGGTGGGCCACAGCGACGGCGGCTCGATCGCGCTGCTGCACGCGGCCACCGGCGCACCGCAGGTGGTGGCGAGCATCGTGATGGCGCCGCACCTGTTCGTCGAGCCGATCACGGTGGCGTCGATCCGCGCGATCAGCGATCGCTTCGAGGCCGGCGGGCTGCGCCAGCGGCTGGCGCGCTACCACGCCGATCCGGTGGCCACCTTCCGCGGCTGGGCCGACGCCTGGCTCGATCCGGTATTTGCGGCATGGAACATCGAGAACGCGGTGTCGCACATCACCACACCGGTGCTAGCCCTGCAGGGCCGCCAGGACGAATACGGCACCCTGTCGCAGATTCAGCGCCTGGCTGCGCTGGCCCCGCACGCCCGCTGGGTCGGTCTGGACGACTGCGGGCACAGCCCTTTCGTCGATCAGCCACAGCGGGTGATCGACGAGTGTCTGACATTCGTTGCGCCGCTGATGAGCGGCCGGCACACCCCGCCCTAGAACAGCGGAAAGCTGCCGCCAGGGTCGGGCGCCTGGGAAAACGCCCGCTCGATTGCCAGCAGACGCAGCTTGGTGCGCAGGCCGCCCGGCGCCGAAAATCCGCCCCCCTGGCCCTGCACGGCCAGCACGCGGTGGCAGGGCACCACGAGCACAAAGGGGTTGCTGCCCAGCGCCTGCCCGACCGCACGCGACGCGCCCGGCAGTTCGAGCGACTGCGCGATCTGGCCATAGGTCATCGTGCGGCCCGGATCGATCGCTCGGGCCACCTCGTACACCCGCTGGTGAAACGGCGGAATCCGCTGCATGTCGAGCACGATCTCGCGCAGGTCGCGCGGCTCGCCGCGCAGCAGCGCCACGATGCTCCCGATCGAGTCCTCGACGAACTGGGGCAAGGGCTGACCGGCCTGCAGCGGCGGCAAAGCCGGCAGACCGCGCCCCAGGCGCTGACGAGTGGCCGCATCGCTCGATTCAGGCAGGTGGACGGCCAGCACGCCATTGGCCCCCCAGGCGATGCCGCAGCGGCCCACCGTGGTGTCGAACAGCACCGATCCTCGAATCGGCGGAGCTCCAGGCTGAAAGCCCAGCGGCAAGGGTGAAAAGCTGCCGGCGGCTTCTCCCCGACTCGAAGCGCTGGGGCTCCAGTCGAGACTCACGGGTATGTTCGTTCCCACGATGTTCCTGATGCGGGTTCAGTAAGGCCTGTTCCGGCGGGGCCGCAACGATTCGCCAGTCTGTCGAACGCAGGTGATGGCGCTCAGCGCGCCTCGATCTCGACGAACACCACCTCGTGATCGCTGCCGTTGATCACATTGTGCTCGACACCGGCGTCCCGGTAATAGCTCTGGCCCGACACCAGCGGTGCCTCGCGCTGACCCTCGGGAGTCTCGAGCAGCAGCACGCCATCGGTCTGGGGTACGACGACGTAGTCGTGGCCGTGGCGATGCCAGCCGGTTTCCGCGCCCGGCGCGAATCGCCACTCGGTGACGATGACGCGGTGATTCGAGACCTGGACGGTGGGGACAGCCTGGGGGCGCGCCATGAGACCTCCGGAGAAGCAGAGAGACAATCGGTCAGTGTAGCGGCGGATGCGCCCCGAGCGGTGTGTTCAATGCTTTCCGGGTCCGGATGGCGGATTGGCGCCGACCGGCTTCAGGTTGCCGCAATCCGCCGAAACCCAACGGCCGGTCTGCTCCATCCTGAACGGCTTGCCAGGCCGCTTCGGATCGTTCATCTCGAAGCTGCTGCGATAGGTGTCGCCACCGGTCATGCTGAATTCGCCCTTGCCCGTGCGGCCGTCCTTGCAGTTCATCTCGAAGGTGCCGCCGCTGGCCGCCCACTGCGTTCGCGTGGTGCAGCCGGGCTCGTCGTTGACCGGGCCGCGCTGCTTCAGGCTGTCGGCGCTGTGGCAGACCCGCATCGCGCCGCCCGTCCCCATCGACGCGCCCTTCTGGCTCATTATTTTTTCCATCTGCGCACGCTGCTCGGCCGGCATGGCCGCCAGCTGCTGCTGCATCTGCTTCAGTGCCGCCTCCATTTCGGCGTTCCGGATCTGCGTCTCCCACAGACCCGGCTTCAGGGCCGGCTGAGCTTCGACACGGGTGGCCAGCGGACCCAGCATGAGCGCGGCCAGCACGGCGCAGGCAACGGCTCGGGGTGCACCGGCGCCGATGCGCGCCATCAGGCGCGTTGGGATCGAGACAGAGGTTGTCATGCGATGTCCTTCCAGGGGAATGCGCCGAGGCGGGAAGTCCCCTGCGCGCCCTCGGGATTGTGCGCCAGCGGCGCCGGGGCGCAAGGCCGCAGCCTCGCGGGGCGGCCGATTGGGGTGATCGGCCGGGGCCGTGCCGCCGACCGGTCAGCGAGCGGCCGGGCGCCGCCCGAGACTCAGATTGGGTCCCAGGTAAAGATGTCGCCCGAGCGGTCGAGCTTGTAGAACGACGCACGCAGCGCCGGAATGGCGTGCTCGGCCACCGTCTGGGGCGTCCAGCCGTCGCCGCGGTGGACCGAGCGGATCGGACGGCTCTGGCCCATCAGGAAGATCTCGTTGGCGCGCACGCCGAAGATCTGGCCGGTGACTTCGGCCGAGGCATCGCTCGACAGGTAGACCGCCATCGGAGCGATCATCCGTGTCTCCATCGTCTTGATCTTGGCCACGCGTGCCGCTTCCTCGGGCGTCGCGGTGGGGATCGTGCCGATCAGGCGGCTCCAGGCGAAGGGCGAGATGCAGTTGGACGTCACGCCATAGCGCTGCATGTCCAGCGCGATCGACTTGGACAGACCGACGATGCCCAGCTTGGCGGCCGCGTAGTTGGCCTGGCCGAAGTTGCCGACCAGCCCCGACGTCGACGTCATGTGCACATAGCGGCCCCGGCCTTCGCTGCGGAAGATGGGGGCGGCGGCACGCGCCATGTAGAAGCTGCCGTTCAGGTGCACGTCGATCACGGCGCGCCATTCGTCCACCGACATCTGATGAAAGATGCGATCGCGCAGGATGCCGGCGTTGTTGACCACCGAGTGCAGCGTGCCGAAGTTGTCGACCGCGCACTGGATGATCCGGTTGGCGCCTTCCCAGGAGGCGACGCTGTCCGCGTTGGCCACGGCCTTGCCGCCGGCCGCGCGGATTTCGTTGACGACCTGCTGCGCGGGGGTGGCGTCCTCGCCCTCGCCGGCTGCGCTGCCGCCGACGTCGTTGACCACCACGCTGGCGCCTTGCGCCGCCATCATCAGTGCGAAATCACGGCCGATGCCGCGACCGGCACCGGTCACGATCACAGATTTTCCGTCGAGCATTCCCATGGTCTTGTCTCCGAGTGGTTGGGTGTTGGGTCAGTGGGCCGCGGACAGTCAGCGACCGATGAAACGGGGTTTGCGCTTCTCGTTGAACGCGGCGACGCCCTCGAGGCGATCGGCCGTGTCGACCAGGTGATCGTAGGTCTCGGCCTCGAAGCGCAAGGCGGTCTGGAGTTCCATCTGCATGCCGAAGCGCACCGACTTCTTGGCCTGGCGGATGGACAGCGGCGCATTGCCGGCAATGGTCTGGGCGACGCCGAGCACGGTGGGCAGCAGCTCGGCCGGCTCGCACAAGCCGTTGAGCACGCCCCACTCGAAGGCCTGGGCCGCGGTGAACGGCTTGCCGGTGAGCAGGATCTCGCGGGCCCGGCGTTCGCCGACCGCGCGCGGCAGCAGCTGCGTGCCGCCGGCGCCCGGCATGATGCCCAGCGTGACCTCGGTCAGCGCGAACCGCGCCGCCGGCACGGCATAGGCGAAATCGCAGGCCAGCATGATCTCGAATCCGCCGGCGAAGGCATGGCCATTGACGGCGGCGATCACCGGCAGATGCAGGTCGATCATGGCGCGGTATTCGCGCTCGATCAGCTTGTGCTGATGCCGCCAGACTTCGGCGGTCATGCCGTTGCGCTCTTTCAGGTCGCCGCCGGCGCAGAAGGCCTGGTCTCCGGCCCCGGTGACCACGATGCAGCGCACCGGATCCGGCTCGGCATCGAGGTGGGTCCAGAGCGCGAGCAGCTCTTCCCACATCCGGGTGTTGAGCGCATTGCGCACCTCCGGACGGTCCAGGGTGACCAGCAGGACGTGGTCGCCGTGCAGCTCGGTGCGCAGGGTTTCGAAGTGGAAAGGCAGTGCGGGATCGGTCATGTCAGGGTCTCCGGGGGCGAGTTTCTCACAGTCGACCGCGCCTCAAGGTTCAACTTTCAAAACCACGTTTCGCATTGCGTCGACGGCCTTCAACACGTCCTCGCGGCTGATGTCCAGGTGCGTGACCGCGCGGATCAGCCGGTCGCTGGTGGCGCCCATCTGGACGCCTGCCGCCGCCAGCTCGCCAACGATGTGCTGGGCCTGCAGTCCGGTCGCGGCCACATCGAAGAACACGATGTTGGTCTCGATCGATGCCGGATCGACGTGGATTCCAGGAATTTCGGCCAGGGAAACAGCAAGGAGCCGGGCATTGGCATGATCCTCGGCCAGCCGCTCGACATGGTGATCGAGCGCATGCAGCGCCGCCGCCGCCAGCATGCCGGACTGGCGCATCGCCCCGCCCCAGCGCTGCTTCAGGCGCCAGGCCTCGGCGATGAAGTCGCGGCTGCCGGCCAGCATGGCGCCCACCGGGCAGCCCAGGCCCTTGGAAAAATCGATCCAGACCGAGTCGAAACCGGTCGCCTGGACCCGCGCCGGCACGCCGCTGGCCACCACCGCGTTCATCAGGCGGGCCCCGTCCATGTGGGTGGCCAGGCCCTGGCCGTGCGCGCTGGCCACGACCTCGCGCAGCATCGGCAGTGGCCACACCCGGCCGCCCGCCGAGTTCGCCGTCTGCTCGACCGACACCAGCCGCGTGCGCGGGAAATAGCGGCTGTCCGCGCGCACCGCCGTGCGCACCGCGGCGCCGTCGAAGGTGCCCGGAATGCTGCCGCTGGCAGCGGACACGCCGCGCAGCATCACACCGGCCAGCGCCGCCGGGCCGCCGCCTTCGTAGTTGATGATGTGCGAACCGGCCTCGGCGATCACTTCGTCGCCGGGGCGGCAGTGCACCGCAATCGCGATCTCGTTGCACATGGTGCCCGAGGGAAGAAAGACAGCGTCCTCCTTGCCCAGCAGTTCGCAGATGCGCTCGCGCAGCCGGTTGGTCGTCGGGTCTTCGAACTTCTGCTCGTCGCCGACTTCGGCGTTCGCGATCGCCTGGCGCATGGCAGGCGTGGGCTTGGACTTGGTGTCGCTGAAGAGATCGATCATGGCCGGCTTTCGGAGAAGGTGGCCGCAGCCCGACCGAGTCGGTCGTGAACCGCGTCCCAGGCGGTGCCCGCGGGCGGGGCTTCCACCAGGATGCGGTCGACGCCGAAGCCATCGAGCGAGCGGAGGGTGTCGTACAGCACGTGCGAATAGGTGGCCGGGTCGGCCGGCGCCGCCAGCCAGCGGCCCGCGGGGGGCGCGTTGACCGACCAGCAGACGGTGCGCAGGCCCATGGCGGCCAGCACCGCGGCCCGGGCCGGCAACGCCGCCGGAGTCAGCAGTTCGAGCGGTGTGTGCGGCGCGTAGTGCGCGGCCAGGGTTCCGGAGGCGCGCGGCGCCTGCGCGTCACGGGCGGCCAGCGGCATGCCCAGCACGCGTTCGATGTCGGCGGCGTCCACCCCGCCCGGTCGCAGCAGGGTGGCCACCGGACGCGACAGGTCGACGATGGTCGACTCGACACCGACCGGGCAGTCGCCGCCGTCCAGGATCAGCGGCACGTCGTCGCCCAGGTCGTCGAGCACATGTTCGGCGCGGGTCGGGCTGACCTTGCCGAAGCGGTTCGCCGAGGGCGCGGCCAGGCCATGGCCGCCAAGCGCGGTCAATTCGGCCAGCACCGCACGCGCCACCGGATGCGACGGAATGCGCAGGCCGATGGTCGGCTCGCCGCCGCAGGCAAAGGCGGCGGCTTGCGGGCGCCGGCGCAGGATGAGTGTCAGCGGGCCGGGCCAGAACGCCTGGCCCAGTGTCCGCGCCCGGTCGTCGAGATCGGCCCACCAGGCGGCCTGCTCGAGGTCGCTGACATGGACGATCAGCGGGTGGTCGGCGGGACGGCCCTTGATGCGAAAGATCGCCGCGACGCTGTCGGCGCGGGTTGCATCGGCCGCCAGTCCATACACGGTCTCGGTCGGCAGCCCGATCACCGCGCCGGCGCGCAGCGCTCGCGCGGCGCGGGCGATCGCCTCGGACGTCGCAGGCAGGATCGTCATCGGCGGCCCGCCCCGGAGCCGCTCAGGCCGTCCGGGCCGCAACGGCCGACGGGCTGGCGCCTTCGGCGCCGATGCCGAGCTGGTGCTCGATCTGCACGGCTTCATGGAGCGCCTGATCGACGCTGTCCGCCAGCACCGTGACATGGCCCATCTTGCGGGCCGGCCGCGCCTGCGCCTTGCCGTACAGGTGCAGCTTCACATTCGGGTGGGCGAGCAGGCCGGGCCAGTCGGGTTCGCATTCGGCCCCGCCCGACGGCGGAAACCAGAGATCGCCCAGCAGATTGAGCATCACGACCGACTCGAACTGGCGCGTCGAACCCAGCGGCAGTCCGGCCAGCACGCGCGCCTGCTGTTCGAACTGGCTGGTGACACAGCCGTCGATCGACCAGTGACCCGAGTTGTGGGGCCGCGGCGCCATCTCGTTGACCAGCAGGCTGCCGTCGGCCAGCAGGAAGAATTCGACGCACAGCACGCCGACGTAGTCCAGCGATTCGGCGACCCGCCGGGCCGCCTCGCTGGCGCGCCAGGCGACTTCCTGCGCCACCCGCGCAGGGACCATGCTACGCGCAAGGATGCCGGCGCGATGCTCGTTCTCGGCGATCGGGAACGCCACGCAGGCGCCGTCGAAACCACGGGCGACGACGGCCGACAGCTCGAGCGCCAGATCGACCCGCTGCTCGAGCACGCAGGGCACGCCGCCCAGCTGCTCGAACGCCTGCACAGCCGCGGCGCGATCGGCCACCCTGAACTGGCCCTTGCCGTCGTAGCCCAGACGGGCCGCCTTCAGGATGGCGGGGAACAGCGAGTCGTCGGCCCCGGCCAGATCGCCGGCCGTGCGAACCTCGCAATAGGGCGCAACCCGCAGACCGCAGCCGACCATGAAAGCCTTCTCGGCCATCCGGTCCTGGGCGACCGCGACGCAGCGGCCCGCCGGCGAAACCACCCGGGTGGCTG
>DAONCJ010000047.1:0-12971 GCA_035401985.1 Burkholderiaceae bacterium
GAGCAGGCCTTCTACATGGTCGGCACGATCGACGAGGCTTTCGAGAAGGCCAAGACCCTGTAATACGCAGCCGCGGGCGCGCGCTGTGCGCGTGCCCCGGGTGCGGACCGGCCGAAACGTCGGTCTTCGCTAGGACACACCATGGCCAACACGATTTACGTCGACGTCGTCAGTGCCGAAGCCTCGATCTTCGAGGGTGAGGCCGAGTTCGTCGCACTGCCCGGCGAGGCAGGCGAGCTGGGCATTTATCCCCAGCACACCCCGCTGATCACCCGCATCCGCCCGGGTGCGGTGCGCATCAAGGTGGCCGGCTCCAACGAAGAAGAGTTCGTCTTCGTGGCCGGCGGCATCCTGGAGGTTCAGCCCAATCGGGTGACCGTGCTGGCGGACACCGCCATCCGGGGGCACGATCTGGACGAGGCCAAGGCAGAGGGCGCGCGCAAGGCAGCCGAAGAGGCGATGGCCAACGCCAAGACCGACATCGACTTCGCCCGTGCGCAAAGCGAGTTCGCCGTCATGGCGGCGCAGATCGCAGCCATCCGCAAGCTGCGCAGCAAGCGCTGACTGCCTGAAGCGCTGGCCAGCGCCAGCGCATGCGGTCAGACAGGGCAGCGAGCGCTCCCGCGTCACGGCCGCCCAAACGAAAAGCCCGCGTCAGCGGGCTTTTTCATTGCGATCGTCGAGCGCTACAGAGCAGCGCACACTCCGTCCGCCCGCGGATCGGTTGCGCCCTCGATCACGCCGCTCGCATGCACCTTGACCGCCCCGGCATGCCCCATCATGTCGTCGTAATCGCCGACGATCTGCACGTCATGACCGGCCGCCTGCAGCGCGCTTACCAGGGCAGGGTCGAAGCGTGACTCCAGCTTCAGGTTGGTCGAGTCGTCACCCCAGGTGCGGCCCAGCAGCCAGCGCGGCGCGGTGATCGCGGCCTGGAGGTTCTGCCCGAACAGCGCATGGCGGGTCAGCACGGCCGCCTGCGTCTGCGGCTGACCTTCACCACCCATCGTGCCGTAGGCGAGGACCGCCCCGGATTTAAGCCTAGCCAGGGCGGGGTTGAGCGTGTGGAAAGGCTGACGGCCCGGGCCGAGCGCATTGGGCCCCGGAGTGAGCGTGAAGCTTGAGCCCCGGTTCTGCCAGTTCACGCCCGAGCCCTGCAGCACGATGCCGCTGCCGAACTCCCAGTAGATGCTCTGGATGTAGCTGACGACTCGACCGTGCGAGTCCGCGGCGCCCATCCAGATGGTGTCGCCGGGTGCGGCCATCTGCGGCCAGGGTGCGGCGCGCGAACGGTCGATCCGCGCGGCTTCCCGATCCAGGGACGCGGCGCTGAGAAATGCAGCGGCATCACTGCCCCGCGACGCCATGGCCTGCGGATCACCGACATGCCCGTTGCGCCAAAGAAATGCACGCTTGGTCGCCTCGACCAGCCCGTGCAGGTGTTCGAAAGACTCGCCCCGGGTCACCCCCAGCCGGTCGAACACCCCGAGAATGGCCAGGGAAGCGACCCCTTGGGTGGGCGGCGGATGGTTGTAGATACGCCCGACCGAAAGGTCGGTTGCCAGGGGAGCCACCCGCTGGGCGCGATAGCCCTCCAGGTCGGCGAGCCGCAGCGGACTCCCGACCCTCTCGAGGTCGGCGGCCATGCTGCGCGCCAGATCGCCGCGATAGAAATCATCGAGCCCGGCGCGGCCCAACTGCTCGAGCGTGGCCGCCAGTCGGGGCAGGGTCAGCGTGTCGTGCAGGGCGGGCAGACCCCGCGGCGCGAAGGCCTCGGCAAAGCCGCTCACTTGCGCGAGCTCGGTCCACTTGGCTGCGGTCAGGGCGACCTGCGAGCGGGTCACAGGCACCCCCGCCACGGCATGCGCGCGCGCTTCAGCCAGCAGGCGGGTCAGCGGCAGGGCGCTGCCCCACGGCGCTGCCACGGCCAGAGCCTCCGCCCAGCCGCCGATTGCGCCGGCGACCGTCAGCGCCGCCCTGGCACCACGGGTCGGAATCGTTGAATCGCCGTGCTCGGCGTAGTAGCCGGGCGTCGCCATGGCGGCGGACGAACCGCAGGCGCGGACCGCCACCGGGTCGCGCCCTGGCTCGGCGATCAGCCAGAAGCCGTCGCCCCCGATGCTGTTCATGTGCGGGTAGACCACCGCAATGGCGGCGGCCGCCGCCACCATCGCCTCGACCGCGTTGCCGCCGTCGCGAAGCACATTGGCACCTGCCTGGGCGGCAAGGTGATGGGGGGCGGTCACCATGCCGCCGCGGCAGGTCAGGCTGTGAAGCATCGGGACACTCGTGAGGCTGGAAGGCAGGGCGCCATCCTACCCTCAGCCGCCCGAAGGCGCCCTCAGCCGCCCGAAGGAGGCCCCGAGGCCGGCGCGCCGATCGCTATTTTTCGACGAAGGCGCGTTCGATCACGTAGTCGCCGGGCACGCCACGCTGCGGGGATGCCCTGAAGCCGCGGGCATCGAGCAGCGCACTGGTGTCGGCCAGCATGGCGGGACTGCCGCACAGCATGACGCGGTCGGTGTCGGGCGACAGGGGCGGCAGTCCGATGTCGGAGGCCAGCACCCCGTTCTCGATGATCTGGGTGACCCGGCCGCGATTGACATAGGGCTCGCGCGTGACAGTCGGGTAATAGACCAGCTTCTCGCGCGCGGCATCGCCGAAATACTCGTTGTTCGGCAGCTCGCCCCGGATGTAGTCCGAGTAGGCCAGCTCGCTCACGTGTCGCACGCCATGGACCAGCACGATCTTGTCGAAGCGCTCGTACACCGAGGGATCCTTGATGATGCTCATGAACGGAGCCAGCCCGGTGCCGGTGCCGAGCAGGTAGAGGTGGCGCCCGGGGCGCAGATCGTCCACCACCAGCGTGCCGGTCGGCTTGCGGCTGACCAGGATGGTGTCACCGGGCTGAAGGTGCTGCAGACGCGAGGTCAGCGGCCCGTCCTGGACCTTGATGCTGAGGAATTCGAGGTGCTCTTCGTGGTTCGCGCTGGCGATGCTGTAGGCACGCATCAGCGGTTTGCCCTCGACCTGAAGTCCGACCATGACGAAGTGGCCGTTCTCGAAGCGCAGCGACGGGTCGCGGGTGGCCCTGAAGCTGAACAGGGTGTCGTTCCAGTGATGGACTTCGAGCACGCGCTCGGTGGCAAAGGCTGACATGGCTGATGGCTCGGCAAAGGGGCGACACGAGGCCGGCGGAGCGCAAAGTCTCGACTCCGGCGGCATGCCGCACAACGATTGCGGCAATGCAGCATAAGTATATGCCGGGGGGCGTCCGCCTCGAACAGGTCGGCCGGCAGTCGGCGGGGTCTATGGCCCCGCGCGCCCGACCGGCGGAGCCGGCTGCGCGATCAGATCTCGCGCAGCCAGATCTCTCCGACCGTGTGGTCCTCGCGCTTGCGCAGCACGACATTGGCCCGCTCACGGGTGGGCAGAATGTTCTCGCGCAGGTTGGCCAGGTTGATGTCGTTCCAGATCTCGCGAGCCACCTTGGTCGCCTCTTCGGTCGACAGATCCTTGTAATGGTGGAAATACGAGTTCGGGTTGCTGAACACCGTGCGCTGCAGCAGCAGGAACCGGTCGACGTACCAGCGCTCGATGTGCGCATCGTCGGCATCGACGAAGATCGAGAAGTCGAAGAAATCGGACACGATGACGCTGGGCGTGCGGGTGCGGCCGGGATCGACGCTGCCCGTCTGAAGCACGTTCAGCCCCTCGAAGATCAGGATGTCGGGTTCGGTGACCGCCTGCCACTCGCCATCGAGAATGTCGTAGCTGCGATGCGAGTAGACGGGCGCGCGCACCTCCGATTTGCCGGCCTTGGTGTCGGCCAGGAACTCGACCATCAGCCGCCGGTCATAGCTCTCGGGGAAGCCCTTGCGGCGCATCAGCCCCCGTTCCTGCAGCACGCGGTTGGGATGCAGGAAGCCATCGGTCGTGACCAGTGCCACGCGCGGGTGATCGGGCCAGCGGCCCAGCAGCGCCTGAAGCACCCGGGCGAATGTGCTTTTCCCGACGGCCACGCTGCCAGCAATGCCGATCACATACGGCCGGTTGCCGACCAGTCGCCCCAGGAACTCGTCCTTGACGCCGCCCAGGCTGCGTGCCGAACGGAAATGCAGGTTGAGCAGTCGCGACAGCGGCAGGTAGACGTCCACCACGTCGGCCATCGACACCTGCTCGGTCACACCGCGCAGCGACGTGAGGTCCTCTTCGGACAGCGTCAGCGGCGT
The DNA here is from genome assembly GCA_035401985.1 of Burkholderiaceae bacterium. Lineage (GTDB taxonomy): Bacteria > Pseudomonadota > Gammaproteobacteria > Burkholderiales > Burkholderiaceae_E > Quisquiliibacterium. The sequence continues at coordinate 4,233 of DAONCJ010000047.1, forward strand.
GTTGGAGCGCAGCCTGGCCCATTCATCGCGAGGAAACTCGATGTAGGCCGAGTACTCGGTCTTGCCGCTGCCGCGGGGCGCAGCACCGCGGCGCGGCGCCTCCGGGGCTCCAGGCGAGCCGACCGTATCCTGTAAATGCATCGAAGCCTCATCGAATTCGAGGCCGTATTGTCACCCGGAACGGGCTTTGCGCTGTGCGCGATTCGACGACCAGCCCATCAGGGGGAAGATCAGCACATACAGCGCGGTCAGCGCGAGACAGATCCAGGTCGTGATTTCAAGGTTCCGGGCCCAGGTATCGGGGATGTCGGGCCGGCCGTCGACCGAAGGGATCCAGCGCACCAGTTGCGCGCGGTCCGCGAGCGGCACGCCCATCTTCTTGAACTCCTGCGCGGCGGGCACGGGCACCTGCCCTTCGAGGCGGCCGAGCCAGCGCTCGGCCTCGGGCTGCGCCGCCGGCCCGGTCCGCATCGCGCGTGCCGATGCCAGGGAGATGTGGGCCGGGGGCGCAAGCGCCAGGCTCTCGATGCGGTCGACCTTGATCACGTAACGGACCGGGTCGCCCTCGCGCCAACCGGGGGCGGTCACCGGCACCAGGTGGTAGCGGGCGGTGCGGGTGGAACTTTTGCCGCGACTGAACTCGACCGTTCTTTCGCGCAGCAGACGCCCGCCCAGCGACACATGCGTTCCGGAGATCTCCGGCAGCGATCCGCCTGCCGAAGGGACCGCCGGCACGTAGGTGGCTGTCGAGTCTTCGCGGTCGATCCGGTGGTTCCACCACAGGGCGCCCAGACCGATCGCCCAGGTGACGACCGTGAAGCCAGCGAACACGGTGGCCAGTGTCTTCCAGGTGAAGCCAGCCGGCGCATCTGCGGTGCGTGGCACGGGACGCGCGAGCGGCGGCGGGGCGCCGGGGGTTCGGCCGATGGATGCGACGGCCCAGGCCAGCGCCACGACACCGAACACACCCATCATCAGGACCAGCATCGTGATCTTCATCGAGTACCAGCCGAAGATCGACTGCTGGACGTAGTCGATCCATCCGGCAGGGCCGGTGTCGGTGACCATGCCGTGGAGGGCGTAGGCGCCGGCGGCTATGCCGGCCATGGAAGGGATCCAGGTCTCGCGGCTCATGCGGTATCTCCTGGTGGTAGCAAAGCAGTGAAAGGGAAGAGCAGAATAGACAGGCCGAAGAGCACCCGCCAATACGACTGATGGGCTATGCGGTCCCTCAAGACCGCCGGCCCGGTGCCGCAAATGCTGCAGTGCACAAAAAGTACTTGACACACAGCCGTCAACGCGGAGAATTCCATTTGTGCACTGCACCATTTCTTTTGGGCGCAGTGGTCCTCAACGGAAACGACTGTCCAAGGAAACCGACATGAAAACCCCCGAAGAAATGATGAAGCTGCAATCCGAAGCCCTGAGCGCGTCCAGCGCCGTGATGGGCAAGACCTTCGAAAGCTTCCAGAAGCTGGCCGAGCTGAACCTGAAAGCCGCCACCGAGACCTTCAGCCAGTCGACCGAGCAGCTCAAGACGCTGATGGCCGCCAAGGATCCGCAGCAGGCCGCCAAGCTGCTGGCCGAAATGGCCAAACCGTCGCCCGCGCTCAGCGCCTATGCAAAGGACTTCTACGAGCTGTCCAGCAAGGCGGGCGCTGAACTGGCCGCGATGGCCGAAAAGCAGATCGCCGACGGCAACAAGCAGCTGCTGGGCGCCGTCGAGCTGCTGGCCAAGAACGCGCCGGCCGGTTCGGAAGGCGCGGTCCAGGTGCTGCGCAACACCCTGACCGCCGCCAGTGCTGCCTATGACCAGGTGTTCAAGGCCACCAAGCAGCTGTCGGAACAGGCCGAGGCCGGTCTGGCCAACGTCGCCAAGGCGACCGGCATGAAGAAGGGCTGAACGGACCCGGGCGGAGGCCGGTTTCAACCGGCGCTTGCCCGGCCGTGACACCGCTGCAAAAGCGGGTAGCATCGCAGCACACAGGTCGCCCACCCGGGCGACTTTGCCTTTTCATCGGAGGCCGCTGCAATGAATGGTGCCGAAAGCCTGGTTCACACCCTGCTCGATTCCAAGGTCGACGTCTGCTTCACCAATCCCGGCACGTCCGAGATGCATTTCGTGTCGGCGCTCGACCGGATTGCCGGCATGCGCTGCGTGCTCGGCCTGTTCGAGGGCGTGGTGACCGGGGCCGCCGACGGCTACTTCCGGATCGCCGACAGGCCCGCCAGCACCCTGCTGCACCTGGGGCCCGGCCTGGGCAATGGCCTGGCCAACCTGCACAACGCCAAGAAGGCGCGCTCGGGTGTCGTCAACGTCGTGGGCGAGCATGCCACGTATCACGTGCCGCTGAATGCGCCGCTGACCAGCGACATCGAGGGCGTGGCCCGGCCGATGTCCCACTGGGTTCGCACCAGCGTCTCGGCCGACCATATCGCGCGTGACGGCAAGGCAGCCGTTGCGGCTGCCCGCACCTCGCCAGGCCAGATCGCCACGCTGGTGCTGCCCGCCGACACTGCCTGGACTGAACTTTCCGCGGGTACCGATGCCACGGCCTCGAACGTCAGTTCCCAGCCGCCCGCGGCCCGCAAGGTCGACTCGCAGAGCGTCAGTGCGGCCGCGGCGGCACTTGCCGGCCCCGACACCCTGCTGCTGGTGGGCGGTCGCGCGCTGCGCGATGGCGCCCTGGTCAGCGCCGGCCGGATTGCTGCGAAGACCGGCTGCGCCCTGATGTCCGAATTTGCGGTGGCCCGCGTGCAGCGCGGCGCCGGTCGGGTGGCTGTGGCCCGCATGCCCTATGTGGTCGAGGTCGCCCAGGCGGCGCTCGCCCGTTTCCGCAAGATCGTTCTGGTCGGCACCACGCCGCCGGTGGCCTTCTTCGCCTACCCGGGCAAGCCCAGCATGCTGGCCCCGCCCGGTTGCGAGTTCATCACCCTCGCCGAACCCGACCACGATCTGGGGGACGCGCTGGCCGCGCTGGCCGACCGTCTCGAGGCGTCGGCGATCGCGCCCGCCGGCGTTGCGCAGCTTCAACGGTCCTCGCCCGGGGCGCTGCCCGGCGGCAAGAACACCTCCGAAGGCATTGCCGCCGTGCTGGCCGCCCTGCTGCCGCCCGAGGCGATCGTGGTCGACGAGTCCGTCACGATCGGCCGGGCGTTCGGTGCGGCGACCGTCGGTGCAGCTCCCCACGACTGGCTGACCGGCTGCGGCGGAGCGATCGGCTATGCGCTTCCGGTTGCCGTGGGCGCGGCGGTGGCGGCTCCGGATCGCCGAGTCGTGGTGCTCGAAGGCGACGGCAGCGGGATGTACACGCCCCAGGCGCTCTGGACCATGGCCCGCGAAGGTCTGAACGTCACCGTGGTGGTGTTCGCGAACCGCAGCTACCAGATCCTGCGCGGCGAACTGCTGGCTGTCGGCGCGGGTGAACCCGGTCCGCGTGCCAACCAGATGCTCACCCTGGACAACCCGACCCTGGACTGGACCGCCCTGGCCCGTGGCATGGGTGTGGCGGCTTCGCGGGCTGACGACCTGGCGGCTTTCGCCGACCAGTTCGCCCGTTCGCTGGCCACTCCCGGGCCCAGTCTCATCGAACTGACCCTTTGAGCGTGACACCCGCCCGCACGTCCGGCGGACCGCGGGTGGCACTGGTGGCTGGCGCGGTCGGGCGCTTCGGCGAGGCGCTGCTGAACCGCGTGCTCGGGAGCGGCGATTACCGCACCGTGGTGGCGCTGTCGCAGGCACCGATGGCGCTGGGCGTACGCGGACTGCAGCTGGCGGCGGCGCACGAACTGCCGCCGCTGGACGACGCATTCATTGCGCTGTCAGAGCACGACGAGCCGGGCGGGCGATCCTTCCATGGCCGGGATGCGCCCTTTGTGCAGGTGGGGTCCGACCAGCTGCTCGGGGTGGCGAGGGCCGCCTGCGAAGCCGGCGCGCGCCGGCTGGTGCTGATCTCCCCGACGCCGGTGTGGCAGCAGATGGGCGGCCTGCATGCCGGCCTTTCGGGCGCCACCGAGTTGGCGCTGGCCGGGCTGCCGCTGACTTCGCTCACGGTGCTTCGACCGGTGCAGTCGCAGGGCAGCCGTGCCCGCGGTCTTGTCGAGCGGGTCGCGGCCGTCTACACCAGCCTGCAGATGTTCGCGATGCCCCGGTCGATGGAAATCATGCCCAGCGAGAAGCTCGCGCGCTGCGCTCTGCTGGCGATGCATCAGGCGGCTGACGGCGTGCGGATTCTCGGCGCGGATAAAATCCCCGGGTTGCTGAACCGCGACTCCGGGTGAGCCGGCCGGCTGCATCGAAACCCTCAAGTTCACCCCGCCCAAGCCTCGAGACTGCCCATGACCGCTGCCGCTCCGAACGACACCTTCCTGAAAGCGCTGCGCCGCGAGCCGACCGAGCACACGCCGGTGTGGCTGATGCGTCAGGCCGGGCGCTACCTGCCGGAGTACAACGCCACCCGCGCACGCGCAGGCAATTTTCTGGCGCTGTGCAAGAACCCTGAACTGGCCTGCGAGGTCACCCTGCAGCCGCTTGCGCGGTATCCGCTGGACGCCGCCATCCTGTTCTCGGACATCCTGACCATTCCCGACGCGATGGGCCTGGGCCTGTATTTCGCCGAAGGCGAGGGTCCGAAGTTCGAGCGCCCCGTGCGCGACGAGGCGGCGGTGGCCCAATTGGCGGTGCCCGATCCCAACGATTCGCTGCGCTATGTGATGGACGGCGTGCGCACTATCCGCCAGGCGCTGGGCGGCCGAGTGCCCCTGATCGGCTTCTCGGGCAGTCCCTTCACCCTGGCCTGCTACATGGTCGAAGGCGGAGGAAGCGACGACTTCCGGCGCATCAAGACGATGCTCTACAGCCGGCCGGACCTGCTGCACCGGATCCTCGAGGTCAACGCCCAGTCGGTCACGAGCTACCTGAATGCCCAGATCGAGGCGGGCGCCCAGGCCGTGATGATCTTCGACTCCTGGGGCGGTGTGCTCGCCGATGCGGCCTTCCAGGAGTTCTCGCTCGCCTACACCCGCAAGGTGCTCGCCGGCCTTCGACGCGAGCGCGACGAGGGCGGCCGCAAGGTGAGGGTGCCCAGCATCGTCTTCACCAAGGGCGGGGGCCTGTGGCTCGAATCGATCGCCGACGCGGGCTGCGACGGCGTGGGCGTGGACTGGACCGTGAACCTGGCCCAGGCTCGGGCGCGGATCGGCGACCGTTGCGCCATCCAGGGCAATCTGGATCCGATGGTTCTGATGGCCGGTCCCGAGCAGGTCCGGGCCGAAGCGCGCAAGGTGCTCGACAGCTTTGGCGCACCCACGCCGGGCCAGGCCCAGGTCTTCAACCTGGGGCACGGCATCTCGCAGTTCACGCCGCCGGACAACGTGCTTGCGCTGGTCGAAACGGTTCACCAGCACAGCCGTGAAATCCGTCGGCGCGCGGCCGCGTCGGGCGTCTGACCCACCCGCTGCAGGCGGCTTTCAAGCCTGTGCAAGGCTGGGTTTACACCATGGATGTTGCGACTTATGCACACTTGACGGAAAGCCGCGAAGTGTGCCGCGTGCCCGAGCATGTCAACAAAAGGGTCTTTGCAAGTTATTGATTTTTAAAGACCTTTTCTTGACGAAAAATCAAGCACGGGACTTGACATCAAGGATCGGCGCGCGTTTCCGGCCGAGTCGCCCACGTTAACCACAGATTTATCCACAGGCCCTGTGAACGACTCGGAAAACTCCAAACGATGCTTCAGCTTAGTGACCAAAGTTAAAGTGAATTCGAGGTAAGGGCCGTGACGGACGTTCGCGATTTCTTCGTCCAGGTGCTGCTGGACGTGCCCATCGGCGAGCGTTTCGACTACCGCGCAACCCCCGAACAGGCCGCCCTTTTGGCGCCGGGCGCCTGGGTGGTCGTGCCGTGGGGGCCCACCCGAAAAGTGGGTCTGGTGGCATCCCTGAGCGAAACTTCCGGGCTCGATGCCGAACGGGTGAGGGGCATTCTGGCAGTGCTGGAGGACGCGCCCCGCCTGCCTGCGGACTGGTTCGGATTCCTAGGCTTCGTGGCGTCCTACTACCACCGCCCGCTGGGGGAAGTCGCCCTGCCGGCTCTGCCCAAGCTGCTTCGTTCGCCTCCGGCGCCGAAAGCGCGGGGGTCGGTGTTCGCGCGCCTGCGCCGGCGCGGGCTGGCTGGCCCGCCCGTGCCCGACGCGCTGCCGGTGCCCGACGCGCCGTCCGTGCCAGACGCGCCGTCGGTGCGCAATGCGCCGTCCGTTCCCGACGTGCCACCCGCGCCCGATGCGCCGGCAGCTGTCGGAGCCCCACAGGTTCCACCGGCCGGCCCGGCTCTGAACCCGGCGCAGCAGGAGGCGCTCGACCGGATCAAGGCCAGCCCCGGCTTCGAGGTTCACCTGCTGCATGGCGTGACGGGCAGCGGCAAGACCGAGGTCTACCTGCACTGGCTGGCTGCCGTGCTGGCGCGCGACGAACGCACGCAGGTGCTGCTGATGGTGCCGGAGATCGGCCTGACGCCGCAGCTGACGGGGCTGCTGCGGGCGCGATTTGCCGAACATGGCATCGCGGTGCTGCACAGCGATCTGCCCGATGCCGAACGGGCGGCGCACTGGCTTGCCGCGGTCGAAGGGCGTGCGCGGCTGATCGTCGGTACCCGCCTGGCGGTCCTCACCCCCATGCCCGCGCTGGCGGCCATCGTGGTCGACGAGGAGCACGACGGCTCGTACAAGCAGCAGGAAGGGGTCCGATACTCGGCCCGTGACATGGCGGTGGCGCTCGCCTCGCGTCGCGGGATTCCGGTGGTGCTCGGATCGGCCACGCCGTCGCTGGAAAGCTGGCTGGCCGCCCAGCGGGGCCGGTATCGGCTGCTGGCGCTGCCCGGCAGGGTTCACGCGGGTGCCTGGCCGACGCTGCGCCGGATCGATCCGAAGCGCAAGGCGATGGTCCACGGCCTGGCGCCCGAAACCCGCCAGGCGATCGACGCCGCACTGGCCAAGGGAGAGCAGGCGCTGGTGTTCATGAACCGGCGCGGCTTTGCGCCGGTGCTGAACTGCGAGGCCTGCGGCTGGCTGAGCGCCTGCGAAAACTGCTCGACCTTCCGGGTGCTGCACCGCCAGACGGCGGGCGCCGGTCCCGCGCGCTACCTGCTGCTGTGCCACCACTGCGGCGCCCAGGAACGTGTGCCCCGGGCCTGTCCAACCTGCGGCAACATCGACCTCACGCCGCTGGGCCGTGGCACCCAGCGCCTCGAGGACGGTCTGCGAGAGCTGTTCCCGGCCGCCCGCATCGCGCGTCTGGACCGCGACGTCGCCCGCCATCGCGGTGCGGCGCGCGAGGTGATCGATGCCGCTCACCGCGGCGAAGTCGATCTGCTCGTCGGCACCCAGATGCTCGCCAAGGGGCACGACTTCCGCAATCTCACCTGCGTGGTGGTGGTCGATGCCGACAGCGGCCTGTATTCGGGCGATTTCAGGGCGCCCGAGCGGCTGTTCGCCGTGCTGATGCAGGTCGCCGGACGGGCCGGACGGGCCGGCGCCGCCAGCGAAGTGGTGGTGCAGACCCGCTTCGGCCTGCACCCGCTGTTCGACGCGCTGGCGCGCTACGACTTCGCGTCGTTCGCCAATGCGCAACTGGCCGAACGCCGGGCGTCGGCCCTGCCGCCCTTCGTGTTCCAGGCCCTGCTGCGCGTCGAGGCGGTCAAGCTCGAGACCGCCATCGACTTCCTGGCGCGCGCGCGCAGCGCGGGGGTGCCGGACCCTTCAGGCGCCCCCGAGCCGTCCGTCACCCTGTTCGATCCGGTGCCCATGCCGATGGCGCGGCTGGCCGGCAAGGAGCGCGCGCAGCTGCTGCTAGAATCCGCCTCCCGCAAGGCCCTGCACGCATTCCTGGATGCGTGGCTGCCCCGTGTCGCCGGGCTCAAGGGAGCCGTGCGCTGGCAGATCGAGGTCGATCCCATCGAGATCTGAGCGTCCTCACAGGATCTTTCGTGTCAACGCCCCTGAATCCCGCCCAGCGCGAAGCCATCCGCTATCTCGATGGCCCCTGCCTCGTCATCGCCGGCGCGGGCAGCGGCAAGACGCGGGTGATCACCCACAAGATCGCGCATCTGATCGACAGCGGCATGAAGGGTTCGGCGATCGCGGCGATCACCTTCACCAACAAGGCGGCCCAGGAGATGCAGGAGCGCCTGAGCACGCTGGTGAAGCTGCCCCAGCGCGAGCGCCCCCTGGTCAGCACCTTCCATTCGCTGGGCGTGCAGATCGTGCGCAGCGAAGCGCGTTCGCTGGGCTTGAAGCCGTCGTTCTCGATCCTCGACTCGGACGACTCGATGGGGATCCTGCAGCAGGCGCTGGTCACCACCGACCGCAAGCTGCTGCGCAGCGCCCAGGCCCGTGTCTCGCTGTGGAAGAACGCGATGATCGAGCCGGACGCGGCGCTCAAGGGCGCCCAGGACGCGGCCGAACACACCGTCGCGCTCGCGTATCGCGACTATGCGGCCACGCTGGCCGCCTACCAGGCGGTCGACTTCGACGACCTGATCTCGCTGCCGGTCAAGCTGCTGCGCGACGACCCCGCGGCGGCCCAGCGCTGGCGCGAACGGCTGCGCTACCTGCTGGTCGACGAGTATCAGGACACCAATGCCTGCCAGTACGAGCTGCTGCGCCTGCTGGCGGGGCCGCGCCGCGCCTTCACCGCGGTGGGCGACGACGACCAGTCGATCTACGGCTGGCGCGGCGCCACGCT
>DAONCJ010000048.1:0-8534 GCA_035401985.1 Burkholderiaceae bacterium
TCCTGTGCCCGGGTGAGGCTGTTGAAATCGGCCCGGTGGTGCGCCTGCCATGCCGGGACGCCGGCCAGATACCAGCCGACGTGCTTGCGGGCCGTGCGCACGCCGGTGTACTCGCCATAGAACGCGTAGTGGTCGTTCAGGTGGGCGATCAGGTGCGAGCGGAATTCGTCCGGTGACGGCGGGGCCAGCCGTTGACCGGTGGCGAGGAAGTGGACGATCTCGCGGAAGATGAAGGGCCTGCCCTGTGCGGCCCGTCCGATCATGATCGCGTCAGCGCCAGTGGCACGCAGAACCGCCTGCGCGCGCGCAGGCGAGTCGATGTCTCCGTTGGCGACCACCGGCACGCTGACCGCGCGCTTGACCTCGGCGATCGTGTCGTACTCGGCCTGGCCGCGATAGGCGCAGGCGCGCGTTCGTCCGTGCACGGTGATCATCGCCACGCCGAGCTGCTCCAGGCGGCGCGCCAGCGACACCGCATTGCGGTTCGCCGGATTGGGACCGGTGCGCATCTTGACCGTCACGGGGACATCGACGGCAGCGCACACCGCGGCCACGATCGACAGCGCCAGCGGTTCGTCGGCCATCAGTGCCGAGCCGGCCATCACGTTGCACACCTTGCGCGCCGGGCAGCCCATGTTGATGTCGATGATCTGCGCACCGCGCTCGACGTTGTAGCGTGCGGCCTGCGCCATCATCAGGGGGTCGGCGCCGGCTATCTGCACCGCCCGCGGCTCGGATTCGCCGGCGTGGTCGGTACGCCGCTGTGTCTTGACGCTGTCGCGCAGACGCGGGTCGGAGGCGGCCATCTCCGATACCGCATAGCCTGCGCCGAGCAATTTGCACAACGCGCGAAACGGCCGGTCGGTGACCCCGGCCATCGGTGCCACGAACACGTTGTTGGCCAGCGTGTACGGTCCGATCTGCATGGGGGGCGTGACTCCTGAAACGAACAACGGCGCGACGAAGATGTCGTCGCGCCGGCAAGGGGAGCGAATTCTAGCGAAATTCGGGCTGCTTAAGAAATGCGCAGCGCAGCATCGGGCGCCGAGGTGTTCCGAACGCCACGAACCGCGCCCCAAGCCGGTGAACAACCGGTGAACAAGCCGGGAAAACCCGGTAAAACATCGATGCCCGCGGACCGGTGGCGCGCGCCTTCAGCGGCGCAGCCCGAACATGAACCGATCGGCCAGCCAGTGGCGCGACCCGGAGGACAGATCGAGCGCGCCCATCACCAGCGACTGCACGCCGGTCAGCGCAGGCCAGCGGAAACCCCGGGCAAGCGCATCGGTGATCCCAATGGTGAGCTGCCGGTCAGAGCTGCGGCGTCGGCGATAGCGGCGCGCCAGCTCGCTCACCGACTGATGTTCGCGCAGCGCGTCGCCCACCGTCTGAGCGAGCGAGAACGCATCACGCAAGCCGAGGTTCAGTCCCTGGCCGGCGACCGGGTGCAGTGTCTGGGCGGCATTGCTGATCCACACTTCGGTGTCGCCGATCGTCTCTCGCCGGGCTCGGCGCGCAAGCGGTGCCACCACCCGATGCTCGATCGCCTCGAATCGGCCCAGCGACCAGCCGAACGTCTGCTGCAGGGCCGCGAGCAGCTCGGCGTCAGGCAGCTGCGAGCGCTGCGTCGTGATCGCGGGATCGTCACACCAGACCAGGCTGAATCCCCCAGCCTTTGGCAAAGGCAGCAGAGCCAGCGGTCCGCCCGGCATGAATCGCTCGAACGCCGTGCCGGTCACCGCGCCGGACACATGGACATCGGCCAGCAGAGCGGACTGGTGGAAGTCGCGGATGTCGGCCTCTGGGCCCGGATCGCCTTCCGCATGGACCACCAGCTCGTCGGGATCGGGCTGCTGACCGGGGTCGAGCACTTCGCCGATGCCGGCGTTGCGAAGCAGCCCGTCTCGTTCGGCGGCGTCATTCAGGCAATCGCGCAGCGTGCCGTAACGAACGACGTGCCCCAGCGCCGGCACACGCCTCTCGCTTGCCCGGATCATCAGATGCGGCAGGTGTCCGCTGATGCCGACATCGACCTGAGCGATGACCGCCGCGGCCGGCGGGTCGATCACGCGGCCAAGCAGCTGCCACGATCCGAGCGACAGGGCGATCATGCGACCCGCCAGGGCCGGCGGCAGCGGCGCGTCCTGCAGGTCGAGCGCAATCGATGTCCTGGGCAGCCCCTGGCGTCTCAGCCACAAGGCGAAGGCGAGGGCGACCGGGCCGCTGCCGACGATGCGAACGCGCATGCCGTCAGCCTGCACCCGACAGCTGCGCCTGTGCGCCGTGTGGCGGCGCTGCGTTCAAGCGGCATTGCGCGTCGAGTTGCGCCAGGCGTTCGACCGTGCCGACGTCGACCCACTGGCCATCATGGCATTCGGCGCCGGCACGCGAGGCATCGATCAGCGCGTCCAGGATCGGGCGAAGCGCCAGCCTGGTTCCCGGGGCAATGCCGGCGAACACCGAAGGCTGGTAGAGCGCCACCCCGCTGAATGTGCAGGTGTCGTTGGGCTGCGCGCGCAGCAGCCGTCCGGCGCGCACCGTGAAATCGCCGTGCGGGTGCTGCGCCGGATTCGGCACCATCACGCACCAGGCGTCCAGGCGCGCGGCCTGCATCTGGAGCGCAATGCCGGGCGCCCGGCCAAAATCGAAGTCGGTGAAGACGTCGCCATTGACGACCAGAAACGGCTCGTGGCCCAGCAGCGGCAGCGCCTGTGCAATGCCGCCGGCTGTTTCGAGTGCCTGTGCTTCAGGCGAGTACCGGATCTTCAGCGACCATCGCGCGCCGTCGCCCAGCGCCGCTTCGATCAGATGGCCCAGGTGGGCATGGTTGATCACCACCTCGCGGATGCCCGCGCGGGCCAGCCGCAGCAGATGCCACTCGATCAGCGGGCGACCGCCCACCGGCAGCAGCGGCTTGGGGCAGGTGTCGGTGAGGGGGCGCATGCGCTCGCCACGACCGGCCGCCAGGATCATCGCGCGCATCGGCATGGCGGCTCAGAACGTGTAGCCGGTGGCCCGGGTGCGCGCTTCGATTTTCTCGATGAGCTTGACCAGCGGACCGAAAGCCCGGTAGCGCGTGGCGGCCTTCAGCACGTAATCGAGCACTAGCGGCATGTCGGCCAGATAGCGGGGCTTGCCGTCACGGTGATTGAGCCGCGCGAAGATGCCGAGCACCTTGAGGTGGCGCTGCAGGCCCATCCATTCGAAGTCGCGATAGAAGTCGCCGAAGTCGGCCGCGACCGGCAGCCCGGCCTTGCGGGCCTGCTCCCAGTGTCGGATCGCCAGATCGATCACCAATGCCTCGGGCCACTCGACATAGGCATCGCGCAGCAGCGACACCAGGTCGTAGGTACAGGGCCCGTAGACGGCATCCTGAAAGTCGAGCACGCCCGGATTGGCCTCGCCGGGCAGCACCATCAGGTTGCGCGAATGGTAGTCGCGATGCACGTAGACGGCCGGCTGCGCGAGCACGGCATTGAGCAGGGTCTGGAACGCGCCGTGCATCACGTTCTTGTCGTCGTCGGACAGCGTGTGGCCGCGATGGCGTTCGACATACCACTGCGGGTACAGCTCGAGCTCCCGGGTCAGCAGCGCGCGGTCGTAGTCGGGGAAGACGCCGGGCCGGCTCGCCTTCTGCAGTCGCACCAGCGCCGCGCTGGCTTCGTGGTACAGCGCTGGCGCCGTCTGCGGGTTCAGCGCCTGCAGATAGGTGAGCGAGCCGAAATCGTCCAGCAGCAGGAAGCCCTGCGCGAGGTCGGCGGCCAGCACGCGCGGCACGCTGACGCCGGCCGCTGCCATCACGCCCGACGCGTGCACGAAAGGTCGGCAGTCCTCCTGGGGCGGGGGCGCGTCCATCACGATCAGCGTGCGGGCGCCTTCGTGAGCGGCATCCAGCCGGAAGTAACGCCGGAAGCTGGCATCGTCCGAGGCGCTGCGCAGGGAGTCGGGCTGCAGGCCGAAGGACGGGGAAAGTCCCGCAAGCCAGCCTTGCAGTGCAGGCAGGCGCGGGTCGGGAACGGTGTGTGAAGTGTCGGTCATGGTTCTGGTTCGTATAATAGTCGGTCATTCCGCCATGCCGCACTTTCGCCTCCGTGTTGCTGCGCTGGTCGTGAGCGCCTGCAGCCATCCGCAGGCCTTTGCCGAACAGCCTCTTTCCCTCAAGCTCGAGCCGCGCCTTTCCGAGGCCGCGGCCAAGCTTGTCGAGGGCCGCCCGGTCTATGCACGGGGCGATCGGGTCACGGGGCGCACCGACCGCGAGATCACGCTGTCCGGTGACGCACAGCTGCGTCGGGCCGGCACCGTGGTCCAGGGCGACCGGATCACCTACCACCAGGCCGACGACGAAGTGGTGGCGGTCGGCAATGTCCGGGTCGTTCGTGAGGGCAACGTCTTCACCGGACCGGCCGTGCAGCTGCGGCTCGACGGGACCGAGGGCGTGTTCCTTTCGCCGTCGTACACGCTGGGTCTGTTCGGCGGGCGCGGCCGGGCCGAGCGCATCGAATTCCTGGGGCCGGATCGGGTGGGTCTGCGCGATGCCACCTACACCACCTGCCAGGCCGATGACCCCGACTGGTTCCTGCGCACCGAATCGCTGGAGATCGACGATGCCCGCGAGGAAGGCCGAGGCCGCTGGGCGTCCATGTACTTCAAGGGCCGCAAGGTGTTCACCACACCGGCCTTCGAGTTTCCGCTCGGCGATCGCCGGCGCAGCGGGCTGCTGCCTCCGTCCTTCGCCTTCACGACGCGGACCGGCCCCGAGTTCGTCGCTCCCTACTATTTCGACATCGCGCCGAATCGCGATCTGACGCTGTACCCGCGCCTGATGGTGCGCCGTGGCCTGCAACTCGGCGGCCAGTTCCGCTATCTCGAGCCGAAGGCCAACGGCGACCTGCGGGTCGAGTACACGCCCAACGACGCGCTGACCGGCACCAACCGCTACTTCTGGAGCGCGCTGAACACCTACAGCAACATCGGCGGCTGGAGCGGTTCGGTCAATGCGCGCGGCGTGTCCGATGAGAACTACTTTGTCGACTACTCGCGCTCCATCCTGGCCAGTTCGGATCGGGTGCTGCCGCGCGATGTGATCGCCACGCGCGTCTGGGACGACTGGACGATCCTGCTGCGCGCCACGCGCTACCAGAGCATCCTGGACGCCCGCCTGGCGCCGCCTTACGAGCGTGTGCCGCAGATCAATCTCCTGCATCAGCGCCGCGACGTCCTGGGCTTCGATGCCGAGACGATGCTCGATGCCAGCCGTTTCCGCCGGCCGCTGGAAGGGGCTCCCGAGGGCACGCGTCTGGTCGCCTATCCGCGACTGAGTTACCCGATCGTGGGGCCGGGCTGGTTCGTCATTCCGCGCATGGGCCTGCACCTGTCCAGCTATCGGCTCGATCAGAACAACGGCCTGCAGACCAGCCTGAACCGCAGCGTGCCGATTCTGTCGGTCGATGCCGGTCTGGTGTTCGAGCGCTCGACCCAGGTGTTCGGGCGCAGCTTCACTCAGACGCTCGAACCGCGGCTGTTCTACGTGCGCACGCCGTACCGCGACCAGTCGGCTTTTCCGGTGTTCGACACCGGTGTGGCCGACTTCAATTTCGCCCAGCTCTTTTCCGAGAACACCTTTGTCGGCAGCGACCGCATCGCCGACCAGAATCAGCTGACCACGGCGATCGTCTCGCGTCTGGTCGAGCCCGCGACCGGAGTCGAATCGTTGCGCTTCGCGCTGGGGCAGCGCCTGTACTTCTCGGACCAGCGGGTGGCGATTCCGGGGGTGGCGGGGCGGACCGATACCCGATCCGACATCCTGGTCGCGGCCTCGGCAAATCTGGGCAGGGGCATGAGCTTCGATGCGGGCGTCCAGTACAGCGTGCGCGACTCCTCGATGCCGCGGCTCAATCTGCAATGGCGTTACCTGCCCGGCGACGGCCGCATCTTCAATGCCAGTGTTCGCTATCTGCGCGATGAACTCGGCCAGGTCGACACCTCCTGGCGCTGGCCCGTGGCCGATCGCTGGGTCGCGCTGGGGCGCGTCAATTATTCATGGCTGACGCGGCGCATCGATCCGGCCACCCTCACGGCCGTCGATGCCAAGCCGGGCATCATCGAGGGCATTGCCGGGTTCGAGTACAACGCCGACTGCTGGACCACGCGCTTTGTCGCGCAGCGATTCGTCACCGCGGCCGGCCAGTCGACCAGCGCATTCTTCATCCAGCTCGAACTCAGCGGGCTTGGACGGGTGGGTTCGGACCCGTTTGATATATTGCGACGTAACATCCCTGGCTACCGGCTGCCCACCGACCGGCCGGCCCTGCCATCCCGATTCTTCGGATACGAATGAAACTCCCAATCCCATTGCTGCTGGCGTTTGCCGTCATGGCCGGCGGCGTTGCGGCCCAGACCGCGCCGCGCAGCCCGAGTCCGTCCGCCCAGCCGGTCGAGATCGACCGGGTGGTCGCGGTGGTCAACACCGATGTCATCACGCTGGTCGAACTCGAGACCCGACGTCAGTCGGTCGAGCGCCAGCTGCGCCAGCGGCGCATCGAAGTCCCGCCCGAAGAAGAACTGCGCAAGCAGGTGCTCGAGCGGATGATCTCCGATCGGGCGTTGTCGCAGGCGGCGCGCGACGCCGGCCTTCGCGTCGACGACGCACAGCTCGACCGCGCGGTGGCGCGCCTGGCCGAAGAAAATCGCGTCACCCCGGCCCAGTTGCGCGCACAGCTCGAACGCGACGGCGTCAGCTTCGCGCGGTTCCGCGAGGAGATCCGCGAAGAGATGCTGATCAGCCGGCTGCGCGAGCGCGAGGTCGACGCCAAGCTGGTCATCAGCGAAGCGGACGTGGACGCCTTCCTGGCCGAGCAGCGCGAGAGCGGCACGGTGGCGCCCGAATACGACATCTCCCAGATCCTTCTGCGCATCCCCGAAGGGGCCAATCCCGAGCAGATCGAGCGGCAACGGCTGCGCGGCGAAGAAATCCTGCGCCAGCTCCAGCGGGGCGGCGATTTCGCCCGGCTGTCGGCGGCGTTCTCGGATTCGCCGGAGGCCATGAGCGGCGGAGGGCTCGGCTGGCGCTCGGCCGAACGCCTGCCCCAGATGTTCGTCGAGGCGGTCGGCCGGCTCAAGCCAGGCGAGGTCGCCCCGCTGCTGCGCAGTCCCAATGGATTCCATGTGCTGCGCCTGAACGCCAGCCGGGCGGGCACCGATGTCGGCATGAGCGGCACGCCGGTCCAGCAGACACGCGCACGTCACATCCTGATCCGGCCCACCGAGGGCACTCCGCAGGCCGACGTGCTGCGCCGCCTGCGTGACATCCGCGAGCGCCTGGTGGCCAAGACGGCCGATTTCGCCGACATGGCCCGGCAGTATTCGGCCGACGGCACCTCCACCCGCGGCGGCGATCTCGGCTGGGTCTATCCGGGCGATACCGTGCCGACCTTCGAACGGGCGATGGATCAGCTCAAGCCCGGCGAGATCAGCGAGCCGGTGCGCACCGAGTTCGGTTTTCATCTGATCGAAGTGCTCGAACGGCGCACCGATGTGGCTTCGCCCGAGCGCCAGCGTCAGGCCGCGCGCCAGGCGCTGCGCGAACGCCGCATCGAAGAGCAGACCCAGGACTGGCTGCGTCAGGTGCGCGATCGCACCTATGTCGAGTACCGGGACCGCTGAGAGGCAACTGGCCATGCGCCGTCACCGATTGCCTTCAGGCACGTGCTCGCCGCGACGCCACGCGCGCGGCGGCGCTCGAGCGTGAAGCCGGTCGCGCGCAAGCGCTTCGGTCAGCACTTCCTGGTCGACCGCGGTGTCATCGAGTCGATCGTGGCGGTCGTCGCCCCGCAAGCGGGCGAGAACCTGATCGAGATCGGACCCGGCGACGCGGCCCTGACGGCGGCGCTGCTCGACCGTGTGCCGCATCTGCGGGCCATCGAGATCGACCGCGATCTCGCGGCACGTCTGCGCAAGCGCTTCGGCGAGCGGCTCGACCTGCTCGAGGCGGACGTGCTGTCCGTCGACTTCGCGCAGTTCGTGCCGGGCGGTCCGATGCGCCTGGTCGGCAACCTGCCGTACAACATCTCCACGCCGCTGCTGGTTCGCCTGATCGACTTCCGTGACCAGGTGCAGGACCAGCACTTCATGCTGCAAAAAGAGGTGGTCGAGCGCATCGTCGCCTCCCCGGGCTGTGCCGCTTACGGGCGGCTCGGCGTGCTGCTTCAGGCGTACTACGACACCGAGTCGCTGATCGACGTGTCGCCGCTTGCCTTCGAGCCGCCACCCCGCGTCGATTCGGCCGTGATCCGGATGCTGCCACGTCGTGGCGGCGAACCGGTGCCTCAGGCCGCGCTGTCCGAGGTGCTGGCTGCCGGTTTCGGGCAGCGGCGCAAGATGCTCCGCAAGACGCTTCTGCCCTGGCTCGAGGCGCGCGGCGTGGACGACGGTGGCTGCCTGCCGCCGACTGCCCGCGCCGAAGAGGTGCCCGTGGCCGACTGGATTGCCCTGGCGCGACGGGTGGCCGCGGCCAGCTGAAGCGGGTGGCCGCAGCG
>DAONCJ010000048.1:8634-12538 GCA_035401985.1 Burkholderiaceae bacterium
GGTGGCCGCAGCGCTGTGAAGCGGGTGGCCGCAGGCGCGCTGAGGGCACGGCGCGGCGTCGCCGGCGCCGTGGGCAAGATGGGACCGCCATGGGTCGCGGGTTAACATCGCGGCTCTCCATCCCCATTGGGCACCGCCATGAAACTGCTTCACACCATGCTGCGCGTCGGCAACCTGCAACGCTCGATCGATTTCTACACCGGGGCAGTCGGCATGACGCTGCTGCGCACCACCGATCGTCCCGATCAGAAGTACTCGCTCGCCTTCCTTGCCTTCGGCAAGGGCAATGCCGAGGGCGCCGCCGAGATCGAACTGACCTACAACTACGGTGTCGAGCAATACGACCTGGGCAGCGCCTACGGCCATATCGCGATCGGGGTCGAGGATGTCGCGGCGACCTGTGAGCGGGTGCGCGCCGCCGGTGGCAAGATCACCCGCGAAGCCGGCCCGGTAAAAGGCGGCTCGACGATCATTGCGTTCTTCGAGGATCCCGATCACTACAAGATCGAGCTGATCCAGACGTCAACGCGCCAGTCCTGACAGGACGCGACCGCCTTGCGGTCGCCGATCGGTCAGAACGCGACGTCGTCCGGGAAGCCGCGCAGCCACTCCCGCGCGCGCTTCCAGTCGGGGAAGAGCTCACCGACGGCAGACCAGAAGCGCGGGCCGTGGTTCATCTCGCGCAGGTGCGCCAGTTCGTGCGCGACCACGTAGTCGATGATCTCGACCGGGAAGTGCATCAGCCGCCAGTTCAGACGGATCGATCCGTCGGCCGCGCAGCTGCCCCAGCGGGTGCGGGCCGAGGACAGCGCCCATCGCTTCGGCGCCACGCCGTGTTCGCGCGTGAAGTGCTCGATGCGGGCGCCGAAGTGCTCGCGCGCCCGCTGCTGCAGCCAGCCCTGCGCGAGGTCGCGCAGCTGTTCGCTGCCGGCGTCCGGAGGCAGACCGACCACCAGCATCGCGTCGCGCACCACCGGCTTGCCGCGGTGCTCGCGGCTCACCGTCAGGGTGAGCTCCCGACCTAGAAACGGCATCGTCGAACCGTCTTCCCAGCGGATGGCCAGGCGGTCGCGCCGACGCGTGTAGTCGCGCCATTCGACCAGCTTGCGCAGCACCCAGTCGGTACGGTCGACGAGCGCCGAGTCGATCTCGTTCTGCGAGACCCAGCGTGGCGCGGTGACCGACAGGCCGCGGTCGTCGACCACGAAGCCGATCGTGCGACGGCGCGAGCGGCGAAGTTCGTATTCGACGAACTCGGTGCCCAGGCGCAGCACGCGATGACCGGGCCGCACCACGGAGGGCGGTGCCGGTGTGTCGAACAGAGGCAGGGTGAGCTGCAGCGCCGCGTCGGCGACCTGAAGGATGCGACTGCGCGACATCAGGCGCGCTGACTGTTGGCCGGCGACATCACGGTGCCCGTCTGCGTGGAACCTGCGATGGACTCATGCGCATAGGACTGGGGAGTGATTCGGCGCATCTCGGTTTCGATCCATGTTTCAACTTCGCGCAGCAGCTGTTCGGGCGTCTTGCCCGCGGAGGCAATCGGCGGGCCTACCGATACAGTGATCAGTCCGGGTGTTTTCAAAAAGGCTCGGCGAGGCCAGCAGTCGCCGGAGTTCATTGCGATCGGCACCACCGGCACGCCGGTCCTGATCGCCAGACGCGGACCGCCGGTCTTGTATCGCCCCTTCGAGCCGACCTGCGTGCGCGTGCCTTCTGGAAACATGATGATCCAGCGACCCTCGGCGAGCTTGCGCGCGCCTTGCGTGGCGACTTCCTCGAAGGCATCGCGGCCCTTGCGCCGATTGATGTGGATCATGTCGAGCAGCCAGATGCCCCAGCCGAAGAACGGCAGCAGCAGCAGTTCGCGCTTGAACACGAAGCACATCTCGCGCGGCAGGTGCGACACATAGAACAGCGTTTCCCAGGTGGACTGATGTTTGGATAACACAATGGCGGGACCATCGGGAAAGTTCTCTGTGCCGATCATCCGATAGCGTATGCCCAGCAACACTTTGGCGGCCCACACCGCCATCGATGGCCACGTGATCGTGACGCGATAACGGATGCGGCGTGGCAGCGGCGCACACAGCAGGCACACGATGCCCACGGGCACGACCGTGATGACCTGGAAGAGAGTGAACGCGATGGCGCGCAGTGCCTGCATCAAATGCTCCTGGTGTCAGTGACGCCTCGCGCGCAGCGGCAGCGTCGCCCTCCATGATGTTGGAGAGGCTTGGTGATTGTCCAGATGCCCTGTGTGATCAGGGGACCAGATGTGCAACGGCTGCCGCAAGATCGGCCATCACCACAGTGCCCTCGGGCATTCCACCGGCCTTCAATGTCTTCTCGCCATTGCCGGTGCGCACGAGGATAGGGCGGCAGCCCGCCGCATGGGCCGCCTGCAGATCGCGCAGCGAATCGCCGATCATCGCGACCTTCGATGGATCGGCGCCGAAGCGCCGAAGGATGTCGAGCAGCATGCCGGGGCGCGGCTTGCGACAGGCACAGTCGGACTCGGCCGCGTGGGGGCAGAAGAAGATCGCATCGAGGTGACCGCCCGCGCCGGTGACCGCATGGCTCATCCGCTCATGGATGGCCGCGAGCGTCGACATGTCGAAGAGGCCGCGACCCAGTCCCGCCTGATTGGTTGCGACGACGACGCGATAGCCCGACTTGCGCAGTCGTGCGATGGCCTCGAGGCTGCCTTTGATCGGACGCCATTCCTCGGGGCTCTTGATGTAGGCCGCGCTGTCGTGGTTGATCACGCCATCGCGGTCGAGGATCACCAGCTTCATGCGGACAGTCGCGAGATGTCGGCCACACGATTCATCAGTTGGCGCAGATGCGCGAGCAGGGTCAGGCGGTTGGCGCGCACGGCGGGGTCGTCGGCCATCACCATCACTTCGTCGAAGAATCGGTCGACCACTTCGCGCGATTGCGCCATTCGGGCAAGCGCGCCGGTGTAATCGTGCGCGGCCATGCACGCGTCGACCTGCGGGGTCAGCACGGCGAGCTGGCCCGCCAGCTCGCGCTCGGCACCGTCGACCAGCAGCGCGGAATCCACCGCGGTCGTGGCGACGTCGCCTGCCTTGCGCAGGATGTTGCTGATCCGCTTGTTGGCGGCGGCCAGGGCCTGCGCCTGCGGCAATGCCGAGAAGCTGCGCACCGCCTCGAGCTGCTCGAGCAACCGGGCCAGCGTCGGCGGTCTCTGCTCGATGACCGCCGAGACCTCCTGGGCGGTGTAGCCGCGCTCGCGCAGCGATCCCGCCAGACGCTCGTAGATGAAGGTCTCGAGGCCGGCGCGGCCTTGCAGTGCCTGCGCATCGAAGGCGCCGAAGGCAATGTCCAGCAGATCGGGCAGCGCGAGCGGCAGGCGCTTCTCGATGAGCATGCGGATGACGCCAAGGGCGTGCCGGCGCAGGGCGAAGGGATCCTTGTCACCGGTGGGCTGCTGGCCGATGCCGAAGAGCCCGGCGAGGGTCTCGAGCTTGTCGGCCAGCGCCAGCACGGTGCCGGTGTCGGTGGCCGGCAGTGCGTCGCCGGCGAACCGCGGCTGATACTGCTCGGTGATCGCCTGCGCCACCGCCTCGGGCTCGCCGTCGTGACGGGCATAGTAGGTGCCCATCACGCCCTGCAATTCGGGAAACTCGCCGACCATGCCGGTGAGCAGATCGGTCTTGGCCAGCACGGCCGCACGATCGGCGTGTTCGACCTCGCTGCCCAGGCGCGCGGCGATGGTGCGTGCCAGGTGCCGAACGCGTTCGGCGCGCTGCGCCTGCGTTCCCAGCTTGGCGTGGTAGACGACGTCGGCGAGCTGCGCCACCCGATCGGCCAGGCGGGTCTTCTTGTCCTGCTCGAAGAAGAAGCGCGCATCGGCCAGACGCGGGCGCACCACGCGCTG
>DAONCJ010000049.1:0-12431 GCA_035401985.1 Burkholderiaceae bacterium
CGCCCCGAGAAAGACCGACGGCGAGGACGAGTGCGAATACTCTTCGAGAAAGTGGTGCTCGACTTCCCAGGCGGTGTCGTAGCCAAGCTTGTCGGCGAGGTCCACCTGATCCAGCGCGTCCTGGAACAGCTTCAGTTCGCTGTGGGCTTCCCAGGGACGCGGCAGTTGCAGTTCATAGAAGATGCCAAATTTCATGTGTTCCTCGCGGACTCGAGCAAATTGGGTGACGGCTGATTTTCGAGCTTAGCGCAGGCGATGGCCGCCATTTGGCGCGAGGCTCAAAATCGGACCGGCACTTCGCCCGCCGTGTCGGCAACCGCTACGATCCCGACAATGCCAGCGCGCCTGCGCGCGCCCCCCCAGGAGACACGCTTGTCCGCCAATCCCTTCGCATCGTCATTGACTCTGCCAATCGCCCTGCGTGCCATGCCCGATGACCCGGCGGGCACGCCCGGGCTCGAGGTGGCCGCCAGACGCCTGCCCGTGCCCGACACGGTCAGCCCGCAGATGCGCAAGCTGATCGCCGCGCCGATGCGGCCCGGCTGGGACAGGCGGCCCACGACCGGCGAGGAATGGCAGGCGGTCGCCCAGGCCGGTGCTGCGGTGACGCTGCGCAGCCTGCCCGGACTGCTGGAACGCATGAAGGTGTCGGTACAGAAGACGACTGCCTATGGAGCCCGCGCCTTCGAGGTGCTTCCGCAGGTCGTGAAGCCCGAGCACCGCAATCGTGTGCTGATCCACATGCATGGCGGCTGCTATGTGATGAACCCGGGTGAAGCCGGACTGACCGAGGCGGTGCTGATGGCCGGCCTGTGCGGGTTCCGGGTCATTTCAGTGGACTACCGGATGCCGCCCGAGGCTTACTTCCCGGCGGCGCTCGATGACGGGATGGCGGTCTACCGCAGCCTGCTGGCGACTCAGCCCGCGGCTCGTCTCGCCATCTTCGGCACTTCGGCCGGCGGCGCGCTGACCCTCTCGATGGTGCTGCGCGCCCGGCAGCTCGGTCTGGCGGTGCCTGCCGCCATCGCTTCGGGCACGCCGATGTCCGATGTGACGAAGACGGGCGACAGCTTCCACACCAACGAAAGGGTCGACAACGTGCTGGTCTCGCGCGACGGCTTCTGCGATGCCGGCGCGACCGTCTACGCGGCGGGCCACGACATGAAGGACCCGCTGATTTCGCCGGTGTATGGCGACATGGCCGGCTTTCCCCCCACGATCCTGACCACCGGCACACGCGACCTGCTGCTGAGCAACACCGTGCGTGTGCACCGCAAGCTGCGCCAGGCCGGCGTCGAGGCGATACTGCAGGTGTTCGAGGGGCAGTCGCATGCGCATTACCTGCGTGACGACACCGCGCCCGAAACCCATGAGGTGTTCGCCGAGATCGGCGCATTCTTCGACCGCCACATGGCCCGCTGAGGCCACGCGGCAGACAGGCAGTCCACACGATGAAACCCGTCAGCGCTCCCGCTCACCCCGGCCCCGAACACGGCTCGCCCTTGTCGGACACCGACATCCGCGTCCGGGCCCTCGAAACCCTGCTGACCGAGAAGGGCTATGTCGAGCGTGCGGCGCTCGACGCGATCATCGAGGCCTACGAAACCCGCATCGGTCCCCATGCCGGCGCGCAGGTGGTGGCCAAGGCCTGGCGGGAGCCCGAGTTCATGCAGGCCCTGCTGCAGGACGCCTCGAAGGCCATTGCCGCGCTCGGCCATGTCAGCCAGGTCGGCGACCATCTGGTCGCGGTCGCCAACACGGCGGCGACGCACAACCTGGTGGTCTGCACCCTGTGCTCCTGCTATCCGTGGGAGATGCTCGGCCTGCCCCCGACCTGGTACAAGTCGGCGCCCTATCGGTCGCGCACCGTCAAGGATCCGCGCGGGGTGCTGGCCGACTTCGGTGTGACGCTGCCCGCCGAAACCCGCATCCGGGTATGGGACTCCACGGCCGAGACGCGTTTCCTGGTGGTGCCCCTGCGCCCGGAGGGCACCGAGGACTGGACCGAAGCGCAACTGGCTGCCATCGTCACCCGCGACAGCATGATCGGCACGGGGCTTGCCTGCCTGCCGCAAGGAGCCTGAACATGGATGGTGTGCATGACATGGGCGGCATGGACGGTTACGGCAAGGTCGTGCCCGAGCCTGACGAGCCGGTGTTCCACGAGCCCTGGGAGGGCCGCGTGATGGCCATGAACCGCGCGATGGGCACGACCGGCACCTGGACCATCGACCGTGCGCGCTTCTTTCGCGAAAGCCTGCCGCCGCCCGTCTATGTCTCGGCCAGCTATTACCAGAAGTGGTTCCTTGGCCTTCGCGAGATGCTGCTGGAGCACGGCCTGATCGACACCGATGAGATCGTGGCCGGCCGTTCGCTGCGCGCGGGCAAGGCGCTCGCCCGCGGTCCGTTCACGGCTGCCGACCTGCCGCGCGTCATGACGCGAGGCCGCTTCGGGCGGCCGCCACAAGCGGTGGCGCGGTTTGCCATCGGCGATCGGGTGCGCGCCCGCAACATCCATCCCATGGGTCACACCCGGCTGCCCCGCTATGTCCGCGGCCATACCGGAACGATCGAACTGATTCCCGGTGCGCACGTCTATCCCGACACCGCGGCGGCTGGACAGGGCGAGCATCCGCAATGGCTCTACACCGTCGTGTTCGACAGCCGCGAACTGTGGGGGGAGGACGCCGACCCGACGGTGACGGTCTCGATCGACGCGTTCGAACCCTACCTCGAAGCGGTCTGATCCGTACGATCTGCGCGATGTACGAACCTCTGCCCGACCTGGCGTATTTCCGACTGCTGGTCGGCGACCCCCGCGCCATTCCCCTGCTCGAGGCGGCCGCCTCGATCGGCGTCATCGCCTATCCCGCTCTGGACCTGCAGGAGACGCTGTCCACCTTCGATGGCCTGGCCAGCCAGGTGGCGGAACACTGCAGCGGCGCATCCACCGACATGATCCGGCTGCAGCGCCTGGGCCGCTTCTTCTACGGCAAGCTGGGCTTCGCGGGCAACATCAACGACTACTACGACCCGGACAACAGCTTCGTGCACCGGGTGCTCGAGACGCGTCGCGGCATTCCGATCACGCTGGCGGTGCTGTTCACCGAACTGGCCCGCCATGTCGGGCTCGACGCCGTCGGCGTTCCGTTCCCGGGGCACTTCCTGATCAAGGTGCGGCTGCATGACGGCGTCGCGGTCATCGACCCCTTCACCGGTCAGAGCCTGGATCACGAAGAACTGCTGCGCCGGGCCTCGGCGCATGGCGGTTCGCTCGAGCGGCTGCTGATGCCGGCGTCGAGCCGGCAGATCCTGATCCGCATGCTGCACAACCTGCAGGCGATCTACGAGCAGCAGGGCAGCACCACCCGGCTCGATCAGGTCACCGCGCGCCTGCGCATCCTGATGACCGACCCCGAGCGCGCCGAGGAAGGGCGCGGCTGAGGCGGCAGGCGCGCTAAGCCCGCATGAACAGGCCGCGTTCGGCGGCCAGCCGGATGCAGCGGGGCACATCGATCACCAGCGGTCCGTCGCGCTGCACACTGACCTGCGCGGCTTCGCCTGCGGCCAGCTGATGCACGCGATCGCCGTCAAAGGCCACCACGCCGGGGCCTTCAAAGACGAAGCCGGCGCCGAACGGCAGCCGCTCGCAGGAGGCGATCTGCACGGTGCGGAACAGCCCCGGGGAAATCGGCGCATGCACGGCCCGGCCAGGACCGCAGCGCAGGGCGAGGCCGCAGTCGTCGGCGGCCCCGACCGGATCGAGATAGCCGCCGATCGGCGACATGCCCACGGCGGCGGGTTCGGCACGGGTCAGCACCAGCGCGGCGATTCGCTCCGGGTCGTAGGGCAGCAGGTTGCCGGTGGAGTCGCGCAGCAGCAGCACGGCGTCGATGACGCCGATGTCATCCCAGGCTGCCGTGCGCACGTGCACGAGCTTGCAGCGCTCGCCCGCCTCGTCGGCGCGCAGCGCGCCGCTGGCGACCAGCCCGGCCGCCACACCGGCGCTCGTGGCCTCGACCATCACCGGAAAGACGTTGTTGGTGCCAGTGGACAGCGGCACCAGCGGCACCTCGGGCCAGGCCTGCGAGATGATCCGGTTGGTGCCGTCGCCGCCCAGCGACACGATGACGGTGCAGCCCGCGTCGCGCGCGGCTTGCACGGCGGCGTGGGTGTCGGCGGCCGAGTTCGTCACGCCCACGTCCAGCAGGCGGACCTTCGCGCGCAGCGGCAGGATCTCCAGTGCCCCGCTGGACACGCGGTACGGCTCCTTGAGGATCATGATCTCGTCGACCCCCATCGCGTCCAGGCCGAGCGCGATTCGCGCCACCAGGTCGCGCTTGACCTCGTGGGTCATCGTGGTCGCCCTTGCGGCCAGGCGACGCACGTCGCGGCCGGACATCGGGTTGGCAATGATCGCGGCCTTGCCGGACATGTTGATCGAGCCTTCAGTCGCGCGGGATGCGGTTGCGCACTGTGCCACGACGCGGCGCGGCGCCCGGCAGCGATGCGGGCGGTCCGTTTCATTGGGGCCGATTCGGCACGGCGCGCGCAACAAGGATATGCGTGTTGCCTTTCGAACCCAGCGGCCGTCGCCGCCAAAGGAGCTCAACCCATGACCCGACCCCGTCTTTTCGGCATCTCCGGTTCCCGTGCAGTGCGTGCCCTCTGGGGCATCGAGGAAACCGGCATCGACTACGAACACGTGCCGGTCACTTACGGCGCCGACTCGAAGGCGGCCGAGTATCTGGCCGTGAATCCCAACG
The DNA here is from genome assembly GCA_035401985.1 of Burkholderiaceae bacterium. Taxonomy (GTDB): domain Bacteria; phylum Pseudomonadota; class Gammaproteobacteria; order Burkholderiales; family Burkholderiaceae_E; genus Quisquiliibacterium. The sequence goes on from DAONCJ010000049.1 coordinate 4,767, forward strand.
GCCGTGTTCCTGCCCTGATCGACGGCGACCTGCAGCTGTTCGAGTCGATGGCGATCAATCTGTACCTGGCCAAGCGTTATGGGGGCGCGCTGTATCCGGCAAGCGCAGCCGACGAAGCGCGCGCCTGGCAGTGGAGCGTCTGGGCGATCAGCGAAATCGAGCCGCTGCAGATGCAGATCGTCGTGCAGAAGCTGTTCACGCCTGAGGAGAAGCGCAATCCGAAGGTGGTCGAAGGCGCGGGCAAGGGCCTGCAGCGCCCGCTGAAGGTGCTGGACGCGGCACTGGCCGGGCGCACCTGGCTGATCGGCGACCAGTTCTCAGTGGCCGACCTGAATGTCGCGGCGGTGATGCTGCTGCTCAAGCGGATCGGCTTCAGCTATGCCGAGCACGCCAACGTCCAGCGCTGGGCTGACGCGTGCTACGCGCGTCCGGCGCTGGCGCGGGCCCAGGCGAGGCCCTGAGCACACAGCGGGCGGGGTGGCGCACCCGCCGCGGATCGTTACTTGGCAGTCGGGTCGAGCTTGTCCTGCGTCTTGGTGTCGAAGTCGCTGGCGTCGTGGCGCTCGTGCAGCTGGCTGGCCGGGTTGCCCATCACCCGGTTGACCATCCGGCCGCGCTTGACGGCCGGACGCTCGGCGATCAGGTCGGTCCAGCGCTGGACGTTCTTGTACTCCTCGACCTGAAGGAACTCGCCGGCGCCGTAGATCAGACCCTTGGCCAGCGCCCCGTACCACGGCCAGATCGCGATGTCGGCGACCGAATAGTCCTGGCCGGTCATGTATTCGTGGTCGGCCAGATGCCGGTCGAGCACGTCGAGCTGGCGCTTCACTTCCATCGCGAAGCGGTCGATCGCGTATTCGATCTTGGTCGGCGCGTACGCATAGAAATGGCCGAAGCCGCCGCCCAGATAGGGCGCGCTGCCCATCTGCCAGAACAGCCAGGACAGGCACTCGGCACGGGCCTCGCCGCCGGTGGGCAGGAACGCGCCGAACTTCTCGGCCAGATGAACCAGGATGGCGCCCGACTCGAACACGCGAATGGGCTTGGGGCCGCTGTGATCGACCAGCGCCGGGATCTTGGAGTTGGGGTTGGCCGCGACGAAGCCGCTGCTGAACTGCTGCCCCTCGTTGATGCGGATCAGCCAGGCGTCGTATTCGGCGCCCGTGTGTCCGAGCGCCAGCAGCTCTTCGAGCATCACCGTGACCTTCACGCCGTTGGGCGTGGCCAGCGAATAGAGCTGCATCGGATGACGCCCGACCGGCAACTCCTTGTCGTGCGTGGGGCCGGCGATCGGGCGGTTGATGTTGGCGAACCGTCCTCCGCTTGCCTTGTTCCAGGTCCAGATATCGGGGGGCGTGTAGGTCGCGTCTGTCATGTCTTCGGTGCTCCGGGCGTCGGCCAAGCGATCACGCGTCGGTATGAGCGTGTGTCGCGTGAAGATAGCTCAGCCGACGAAAGTCTGCGTCAGTCGAGCTGGATGTTCTCGCGCTTGATGATCTCGGCCCACATGGCGGACTCGGCTCGGATGCGCTCGCCGAACTCCTTCGGACCGGTCATCTCGACGTCGCCATGGGTGAGCAGCTGCTTCATCAGCACCGGGTCGTCGCGCAGCGTGACCAGGGTGCTGTGCAGCTTGTCGATGATCGCCGGCGGCGTCTGGGCGGGAGCGAACAGAGCCAGCCAGAAGGTCACGTCGATCTGCGGAAAGCCGGCCTCCTTCATCGTCGGGATGTCGGGCAGGTCGCGCCACCGTTTCGGACTGGTCACCGCCAGGGCCGTGAGCTTGCCGCTCTTGACCAGGGGCACGGCGCCGGGGGTGTCGATGAAGGCGTCGACCTCCTTGCCGAGCACACCGAGCTGCGAGGCGATCGCGCTCTTGTAGATCACCTCGTTGGCCTTGATCCCGGCGTTCTTGTTCAGGATCCGGAATGTCAGGCCGGTGATGTTGCCCGGCCCCGCGGCGGCATAGCTGAGCGCACCGGGATTGGCGCGACCGTAGGCGACGAGGTCGGCGACCGTCTTGAACGATCCCGTGCGCTCGTTGGTGGGATTGACGGTGAGGATCAGCGGGGCCGAAGTGACCATCGCGACCGGGGCGAAGTCGCTCAGCTGATAGCCGAGCTTGCGGTAGAGATGCGGATTCACCGTCATGCTGCTGGTGTTCGTGGCCAGCAGGGTGTGGCCGTCGGCGGCGGCCCGCGCCACTTCGGTGGCGGCGATCACGCCATTGGCACCGGGCTTGTTGATCACGACCACCGGCTGGCCGAGCTTGGCCCGCAGGTGCTCGGCTGCGACCCGCGCAATGACGTCGGTGGTGGTCCCGGCGGCAAAGCCCACGACGATCTGGATCGGCCGGGTCGGAAACGCGGGAGTCTGTGCCTGAGCAAGGCCGGCCGCAGAGGCGGCAGAGGCCGCCGTGGCGGCCAGCAGCACTCGACCGGCAAGGCGGCGATGGATGGAAACGGGTTTCATGGGGTCGGCTCCTGAGCGTGGAACATGCGCGCTGTTTGGGTCATCGCTCGCACTGTAGGCCGGGGGACGGCTCGGGCCATCGTAGCGCCCGTGCGCGCGGCGGCGCAAGGCGCGAGGATGAGAATACGGGCTGCGCCCACGATGCGCCGCCGGGTCGCCGGAACGTTCTTTTGGCGATTGAAAGAAACGGCGCATGCGCATGGGAAACAAAACGCGCGGGCGCATGGAATAGACCGGTGGTGAAATCCGGGGCTTCCTGCAGGTTCCCGAACCGGCCGGCGCGCAGGTCCTCAGGCGCCTCAGGCCTTGGGAAAGCCCACTGTCTGTGAAAGCAGCACCTGCTGATCGGGCGACAATCCCAGTGCGGCGGCGATGGCTTCCCGGTCGATCCACGCGCGAATCACGGCCCCCAGCGCGTTGCCGGCAGCGTACAGATAGACGTTCTGCGCGATCGCGCCGGCCGCGGCATAGGCGTACGCCTCGCGCTGGGCGGCAGGCACCATGCGCAGGCGCTTGTGGTCGGCCACGAAGACGAGATCGAGTGGCGCTTCGTCGACGAAGTCCTGGTAGCCGGTGACCCGGCGCAGGTCGGCTCCGGCCACGAGCTGCAGCTGATGAGACATCGCGTCGAAGCGATAGGCGCCGCGCGGCAGGGCGACGAACACGTCGACCTCCTGCGCGTTCAAGGCCGACGGCGCGGTCCGCCCGCCGTCTGAGCGATTCAGGCCGAAGGCTGCCCACAGCAGGTCGGACAGCGTCTGCAGCGGAATCTCAGCGCTTGAGAAGTCGCGCGTCGATCGTCGACTGGCCAGCGCTTCCATCAGCGGCATTCCGCCGCGCCGATCCGGCGCCGGCAGATCGATGCAGGCCGCCGCGTCGCCGGTAACCGGCCGGGGCCGCAGCTGCCCCATCATGCCCAGCGCGAATCTGGTCAAGGTGCTCAAAAGGGCCTCCGGTCGGAAACGCTGGCTGCGTCTTCGCCCGGCAAGCGTCTGGGCCGGCGTTGCCTGAAGACTGCGATACCCATCAGGGTAAGCTTCAATCGCCCGCACTGCGTTGAGGATGCTCAATCCGCTATCAGCGGCGGAGCTGAACACTGAACACCATTCCGGGGATGAGCTGCCGAAGTACGACGGCGTCGCGTTGCGCACCGCCCTGTCGGAGCGACTGGGCGATGTCACGCTGGCCGAGGCGCTGCATCCGCTGGTGATTCCCTCGGTCAATGTCACCCGCAGCCAGACCAAGGTGTTCAAGACCCCTCACGGGCCGGCGTCGAAAGGTGACGAGGCTGTGCATGCGGTCGACGTGGCCATGGCCACCTCGGCGGCCCCGGCCTATTTCCCGGCGGTGCGGATCGGCGAGTCCTTGTTCGCCGACGGCGGCATCTTTGCCGTGGCGCCGGACCAGGTGGCCCTTCACGAGGCCGAGCATTTTTTGAAGGTGCCGCCCGAGCGTGTGCGCATGCTGTCGCTGGGCACCGGCACGGCAGGCTACCAGCCGGCCGAAGGAGTCGACGATGACGCGGGCGCGGTCGGCTGGCTGTCGGAAGGACGGCTGCTGCTCACGCTGATCTCGGTTCAGCAGCAGCATGTGCAGGCAATGATGGAAGACCGCCTCGCAGACCGGTATCTGCGCCTCGATGCACCGTGGCCGCCGCACGCCGGACTGGGCATCGACGTCGCCACGCCCGAGAGCGCCGCCGTGCTGACCGAGATGGCGGAAGCGACACTGCGTGCCACCGATGCGCGGCAGCTCGCGCGCTTTCTGGGGTCACGTGCGGCGTAAGACCTGGGGGATCACTGCACGCACGGCCCCCACGGTCCCGAGCACCGGCCGTCAACCCAGAGCCAGTCCCCCGGTCAGCACCTCGCGCACGAAGCGCTCGCCCATCCGGGCATATCCGGCCGGGTTCGGGTGCAGGTCATCAGGCAAATCGGCAGCATCGGCGGCGCCGAAGAGCTGCAGCCCGTTCAGGTAATGCAGCTGCCGGTCGCCCGCACGGCGGCGGACATCGACCACTTCGGCAAGCACCTCGCGCACCCGCGTCAGGGTGAGGCAGCCGGTCTGTATCGCCTCGTGCCCCGACAAGGTGACGTATTTGCCGCTGACATCGGGCATGGTCGGGCCGGGCCGGTGCTCGGCGCTGGGACAAAAGATGGGCGACACCAGCACGATCGGCGTGTCGGGCCGGCGCTCGCGGATCGTGTCCAGAAAGCCGTGGACGGCGGGACCGAAGACGCGCTCGCGCATCGAATCGGCGTTGATCACGTTGATCCCGGTCTTCAGGGTGATGAGGTCCGCGTCGGCGTCGCGGATCGTGCGGGCGACGAAGGGGTCGAGGTGACACTGGCCGCCAAAACCCAGGCTGTGCAGGTGCATGCCAGCCAGCCGCGCCGCCACCGCGGGCCAGGTGCCCGTGGGCTGGTCGGCTTCCATGCAGTGGCTGATCGAGCTGCCGTAGTGGATCCAGCGCCGTTGCGCGGGTGCCGGCAGCGCCGACAGCGCTGCGCCGTCATCGATCTCGAGCCCGCGGATCTCGACGTAGGCATTGTGCGGGAGCCACAGCTCGCAGCGCTTGTCGCCGGCGGGCAGGCCGGCGAAGACCACCTCGTACGCATCGCCCCGGATCAGCTCGAAGCGCGCAGGATCGGCGCGGTTCAGCATAACCGTGTTGCCGCCCTCGCAGGCAGCGGAGCGCACCGTCACTGCGTCGATGACCAGGTCGAACACGACCGGCCTCGGCGCCTGCGGAGGCGTCACCATCCGCGTGGTCTGGACGAACAGCCGCAGCTCCCGCGAATCGGTGCTGAAGGCCATGCGCACGCCGGAGGGCATCCGCAGGATGTCGTCGAGCGCCTTGGGGATCTGCGCTCGGGTCCAGGCAGGCAGTCGCCGCGGACTGATGCCGGCCGGGCGTTCGTCGAAATCGAAGGCGCCGAAGAAGCTGACGGCGCCGTCACGGAGTTGCTGGGCGGAGTATCGAGTCATGGAGCAGCGAAGGTGGTGAGGTGCCGGACGGGCCGGCGATAGCGAGAGGCCTATGATGACGCCCTTTGCGCCCACCGGTCTTCCCTGACATGTTCACCGCCTCTCCTTCGCTGCTCGCCCTCGTCGGCACGTCGACCTGCCCGGCGGGCTCGCCCGAACACATTCAACGCGCGTTCGCGCAGGCCGGCATCGAAGTGGCGACGTTCCCCGTCGAGGTCGACGCCGCGGGGCTCGGTGCCTTCGTCGAACTGGCGCGCGGGATGCGCAACCTGCGGGGGTTCCTCGTCACGGCGGCGTTCGAGGCAACGGCCGCCGGCATGGTCGACGAAAGGTCCCCGCCTGCCGCCGCCGCGGGCGCAGTAAACCTGGTACGCCGCGACCCGGATGGGCGCCTGGCCGGCGACAGGATCGACGGCCTCGGGTCGGAGGTGTCACGGGCCCAGGCCGATGGCATCGGACGGTTCCTGGGCATGCTGGATGCAGCGCGGCCCGCTCAGCCGCCCACCCTGCGCGACCACCTCAGCGAACCGACCCCCGCCGCACGCCTGCTCGGGCGCGAGATCCTCGCGGTCGACGCGCAGGCAGGCAGCGCCTCGCTGCGCTTCCACGCGCCTGGCACCTTCGGCAATCGCCACGGCACCGTGCATGGCGGCATGATCGCCGCGATGCTCGACTCGGCCACCTCGTGCGCGGTGCTGGCCGGCCTGCCGCCCGAGCGGACGTCGCTGACGATGCGGCTGGAGACCCGCTATCTGAAACCGGCCGCGCTGGGCATGCTGAGCGCATCGGCCCAGGTGGTGGAGCGCGACGAGCGCCGCGCGCTGGTCGAAGCGCAATTGTTCGACGGCGCCGGGGTGCATGTGGCCAGCGCGGTCGGCGAGTTCAGGCTGCGCGACCGGCGCGTCTGAAGCTGCGCGGGTCACCCCGCACGGCTGGCCGCTACCGCGAATTCCCCACCGCATCGAGCCGGACAAGGTGTTCGCGCCAGGCCACGGCGATCCACACCGCCAGCAGCAGACCGGTCAGCACCATGATCAGCGCGGTCGCCTGAAAGCCGATCGACGGAATCATCGCGCCGGCGATCAGCAGCCCCAGCGGCAGCGTGTAGATCGCGAGCATCCGCACGCCCATGATGCGACCCCGGAAGCGTTCCTCGGACGTGCGAAGCAGCAGGATCGACAGCGTCAGCATGCTCAGGCTCTGGGCCATGCCCGCGCACATCAGCAGTGCCATGGCAACCGGCAGACTGGTCGACAGCGCAAATCCGATCAGCGCCAGATACCAGACGAAGGACGTCACCAGCATCGCGCGAGCCGGTCGCACACGCGAGCCGAAAAGGCTCAGGCTGAGTGAGCCGATCAAGGCACCGGACGCGAAGCTCGCCACCATCCAGCCCAGGCCCTGCTGGTTGAGGTGGAACACGTCGCGCGCAATGTAGGGCATCAGTCCGCCCGACAACGGAAACGCGGTCAGGTTGACCAGCGCCGCCAGGCTCATCGCGGCCAGCAGGCGCGGCGTGCGCCACACATAGACCAGGCCTTCCTTGAGGTCGCGCCACGGGGATGGGCGGCCGACGCCCGCATGTGCCTTCGCCGCGGCGGCACGCGGGGCGGCCTGGCCGTCGATCAGCAGGGTCAGCAGCGCTCCCACGACGTAGATGCCGGTGATGACCATGTAGGCGGGCGCCATGCCGAAGGCGGCCATGAACCCCGCGCCGGCCAGCGCCCCGCCGATGCGCGCAGAGTCCTGGGTGGTGCGCGCGATGCCCATGGCGGCCACCAGGTGAACCGGCGGCACAGTCGCCCCGACCAGGGCGCTGCGCATGCCGATGTCGGTCGGGCGAACCATGCCGGACATCGCCGCCACTGCGAGCACCAGCATCGGCGTGAGTTGTCCGGTCAGCGCCATGAACAGGATCACCGAGGCAAAGATCGCATAGCAGACGCGCATGCCGGCCAGCACATTGCGCAGCCCCAGGCGGTCGCCCAGCACACCGATCACCGGCGAGACCAGCGTGCCGACGAACTGCAGCGCGCCGAACACCGTCAGCAGAACCACCGAGCCGGACTCGACCAGCACATACCAGCCGAGAATGAGGGTCTCCATTTCCAGCGCCCAGGCCGTGCACAGGTCGGCGGGCCACTGAAAACGGAAACTGCGGGTTCTGAACGGAGCGAGAGCGGTGAACCCGCTCATGGGGTCGTG
>DAONCJ010000050.1:0-12407 GCA_035401985.1 Burkholderiaceae bacterium
ACCCAGTCCTCTCACCCGGTCTATCCCTTCATCGATGCAGTCCTTGTAGAAGTCGTATCCGAACACGTTCACGCCGTAGGAACCGGTGAGGTCGTAAAAAGTGTTGCCATCGACGTCCTGCAGGGTGACGCCGCTGGACGATGCCATGAAGCTGCCGATCGGCAGGTGCTCGCGCACGTATGGGCTGTACTGGAAGGGCACGCGATAGCTTCCCGTGAACTGCAGGTCGGACAACCCGACTCGTGCCTGCGCCGTCATCTGCGTGCTGCGCTCGAAGCGCCGCGCATACAGGGCGGCAAGGCGGGCAAAGCCGATGCGCCGGCGCTGCACGACGTCCGCCGGCGCGCCATCGGACTTGAAGAACCGGCTCTCGTCATAGGCGTAACCGGGAATCAGTGCGGCCACGCGCTTGGCCACGCGCGAATGCCCCGCCAGCGATCGATGTTTGGCGCGGGAAAGGTCCAGGCGCCGGCCGGCACGCGGCATCGCCCAGGAGAGGCCGGCCAGCGCCAGGGCCAGTGCAGACAGTGTTTGGAGCTCATCCATGATCGATCCTCCGAGTGGTTCCCCGGTATGTACCCGCTGCAATTGACGCCATCATGAAGATCGACGCGCTGCGCCGCCTGCTGGCGCAGGAAGACCTCAATTTCATGCTGACCAACCGGCTCCCCCGGATCGCACTGACCCGGCTGATGGGCTGGTTCAGCCACATCCGCAGCCCGCTGCTGGCCAGGGTGTCGATCGCTGTCTGGCGACTGTTCACTGACCTCGACCTCAGTGATGCGCAGCCGCGCCGCTACGCGAGCCTGCATGAGTGCTTCACGCGCGAACTGCGTCCCGGAGCGCGGGTGGTGGATACCGATCCCGACTGCCTGAGCAGCCCCTGCGACGGCATCGTGGGTGCCTGCGGCGCGGTCGTGGGCACGGTCGTCTGGCAGGCCAAGGGCTCTCCCTACGCGATGCAGGATCTGTTCGGCGCCACACAGGACACGACGCCTTTCCATGACGGCATCTACATCACCATCCGCCTGACCTCGAGCATGTATCACCGGTTCCATGCGCCCCATGACTGCCGCATCGAACACCTGACCTATCTCAGCGGCGACGCCTGGAACGTCAATCCCGCCGCGCTGGCACGCGTCCAGAGGCTGTACTGTCGCAACGAACGGGCGGTGCTCCGAGCCCGTTTGAAGCGGGGCGGCCATCCGATCGCGCTCGTGCCTGTGGCAGCGATCCTCGTCGCCAGCATCCGGTTGCATTTCCTCGACACGCTGCTGCACCTGAGCTATCCGGGGCCCAATGAGGTCGAGTGCGATGCCCCATTCACCAGGGGGCAGGAAATCGGCTGGTTCGAGCACGGTTCCACGCTGATCCTGTTTGCGCCGGCCGGCTTTCGGCTGGCTGAGGGCATCGGCGCGGGCAGCCGTGTGCGCATGGGGCAGTCGCTGATGCGACTGCCGGACGGTTCCTGAACCGCTTCGGTGCGCCAACGCCCGACCCTGGTCCGTCATGGGCGCGTCATGCCGCCGGGCCAGGATGGGCCAATGGACAAACGCATCGAGCTGATCTATTTCAACGCAGGCGGGGGGCATCGTGCGGCCGCGCAGGCCATCGCCGAGGCGATCGAGGGCCAAGGCCGCCGCTGGACTGTCAGGCTGGTGAACCTCACGGAAGTGCTCGACCCGAGCGGAACCTTCCAGCGTCTGACCGGCATGGCACCCGAGGATCTCTACAACCAGCGCCTGAAGCGCGGATGGACCCTCGGCTTCAGGCAGGAACTGAAGCTGCTGCAGGCGATGATCCGCCTGGCCCATCCGTCGCTCCTGCGCTCATTGAAAGCTCACTGGCGAGCAAGCCAACCGGATCTGGTCGTGTCGCTGGTGCCCAACTTCAATCGGGCGCTGTTTCAGTCGCTGCTGGTCGCCCGACCGGGCGTGCCCTTCGTGACAGTGATGACCGATCTCGCGGACCTGCCGCCCCATTTCTGGATTGAACCTGGCCAGTCGCAGCACCTGGTGTGCGGTTCGCCGAAGGCGGCCATCCAGGCGTTCGAGTCGGGCTACCTCCCCGCTCACGTGCACCTCACCTCCGGCATGGTGCTGCGCCCTTCATTCCATCAGCCAGCCGCGATCGACCGGGAAGCGGGTCGCCGGGCATTGGGGCTGGACCCGTTCGGACCGACAGCCGTGGTGATGTTCGGGGGCCACGGCTCGACGCAGATGTCGGCCATAGCCAGGAACCTGGATGAGGTTCAGCTGATCCTGATGTGCGGACACAATCGAGGTCTGGCGGACAAGCTGCGGGCGATGCGCCGCACGGCGCCCCACGCAGTGGTCGGCTTCACCTCGGACGTCTGCGGACTGATGCGGCTGGGCGACTTCTTCATCGGAAAGCCCGGCCCCGGCAGCCTGAGCGAGGCGCTTCATCTGGGGCTGCCGGTGGTGACCGTGCTGAACGCCTGGACGATGCCCCAGGAACGCTACAACGCCGAATGGGTGCGAGACGAAAGGCTCGGCATCGTGGTTTCGAAGGCGGCCGACATTCCGGATGGCGCGGCTCGGATGATCGGCAGGCTCGATCGATATCGCTCGCGGGTAGCGCGCATGGAGAACCGGGCCGTCTTCGAGGTGGTCGAAATCCTCGCCCGGCTGCTGGCCGATCAGTCGAGGGCGGCGCGAGCCGGCGCCGCCTGTCCACCGGCCCTGGCCGCCGGCAGCGGCTGAGGCGACGAGACGGGCCGAAGGCGACGAGGGACGGCGGCCGACACGGGCAACCGGGCGTTCGCGCCCCAGATGAGGATCGGAAATCCAAACGCTGCGCACACGCAGGACGGCAGGGGCAGACTCCCCGTTGAAGTGCTCACTTTCATCGCTCATGACGCCAGATCATCCAGCGCCTGTGTGACGCCCGCGTGAACGCAACGCCCACGCCATCACGACACAGCGCCGCCCTGCCGTCAGACGCCCGCCACGAAGCTGCGCACGCCGGAGGCGATGAACTGAACGCCCACGCACAGCAGCAGAAAGCCCATCAGGCGCGTCAGCACCTCGATGCCGCCGGTGCCCAGGCGAACGGAGATCACCCGGGCGCTGCGCAACACCAGCCAGGTCAGCAGGCAGGTCGCCAGCATGGCCGCGACCGTCGCCAGGTAGGCGACCGCTTCGTGTTCGGGCGCCTTGATCTCGCGGATCTCGGTTGAGATGCCGATCACCACGGCGATCGTGCCCGGGCCGGTGATGCTGGGCAGCGCCAGCGGGAAGAAGGCCGGGTTCGCGTGCGCGCCCTGGGCCGAGGAATCCACGCCGCCATGCCCGAACAGCATGCCGTGCCCCAGCAGCAGCACGCAGATGCCGCCAGCCACGCGCAGGGCCGGGTAGGAGACGCCGAACAGGTTCAGGATCAGGCTGCCGGCAAACAGGCTGACGATCAGGATGCAGAACGAATAGCTGCAGGCGGTGAAGGCCAGTCGACGCTGCGCGGCGCCGCTCAGGGGCGCCGACAATGCCGTGAACAACGGCAGGGCTGAAGGCGGATTGATGATCGTGACCAGGCTGAAGAAACCGCCCAGAAAGAACGTGGCGGCCACCTTCAGCAGGGCGACCGAGGTCATGGTCGGGCGCTTGTCATGACTCAGGACCGGCCAGGCGCCGCAGGCCCCGACAAGGCCTCGGGATTGACGACATTGACCGGCGCACCGGCAGCCAGGGCCAGCACGTTGTCGAACGCCACGCCGAAATACAGCTCGTAGCTGTCGCGCTCGACATACCCGATATGCGGTGTCGCGAGCACCCGCGGATCGGCGATCAGTTCGGCATCGCCGCCCGGCTCGGACTCGAACACATCGACCGCCGCCTGACCCGGCCGCCCGGCGCGGATCGCCGCCAGCAGTGCGCCCGGGGCAACGAGTTCGGCGCGGCTGGTGTTCACGAACAGACTGTCCGGCCGCATCGCGGCCAGGTCGTCGGCGCTGACGATGCCGCGGGTTTCAGGCACCAGCCGCAGATGCACGCTGAGCACGTCGCTGGCCGCAAACAGCTCACGCTGCGAGCCGACCATGGGCACGCCGTCGGCCTGTGCGCGCGTGCGGGTGGCCTCGCGCCCGAAGGCGATCACGTTCATGCCGAAGGTCTTGCCGAACCCGGCCACCAGACGGCCGATGTTGCCGTAGCCGAGAATGCCGAGCGTGCGGCCGCGCACGGTGCGGCCCAGCGTGGTCTGCCAGCGGCCGGCACGCAGCGCCGCGGCCTCGTGCGCCACGGCACGAGAGGCCGCCAGCACCAGCGCCCAGGTGAGTTCAGCCGGCGCATTCGGCGACCCGACACCCGAGAGCACCGCCACACCGTGATCGGTGCAGGCGGCGGTGTCGATGTGCGGACCGGCGCGTCCGGTCTGGCTGACCGCCCGCAGCGCCGGCAGCCGTTCGAGCAGTGCGCGGGTGATGCGCGTGCGTTCACGGATGAGCACCAGCGCCTCGACGCCGGGCAGCTGCGCGGCAAGTTCCGCCGGATCGGCGAAGCTGCGATTGAGCACGACGACGTCATGCCCGGCCAGGCGTGCGAAGCAGGACAGACCGCGGACGCAGTCCTGGTAGTCGTCGAGGATGGCGATCTTCATGCAAGAGGCTCCTTGGGGCGGCTCAGACGTCAGGCCAGGCCGAGTGCCTGCGCACGGGCATTCACGCTCTCGATGTCCAGGCCGACGATCTGCTTGTAGCCGCGCGCGATTTCCTCGAGCTCGACCTGCGAGGCCACATCATGCACCCGCTCGAAGCCCTCGGGCGCGCGTTCCTCGAACACCTGCATCACATGATCGGGACCCTGCGCGCGATTGGCCATCACGATGCGCGCGGTCTTGGGCAGCCGGTCGTCCTGGTAGCGCTGCAGCGCCGCGGGCAGGCCCGCCACATCGCTGCCGGCGATCTGCTCGACCAGCGAGCGCGCATCGAGAATGGCCTGGGTCGCACCGTTGGAGCCGATCGGATACATCGGATGGCCGGCATCGCCCAGCAGCGTGATGCGGCCATGGGTCCAGCGCGGCAGCGGATCGCGGTCGACCATCGGAAACTCGTAATACGTGCTGGCGGCCCGAAACAGTGCCGGCACATCGAGCCAGTCCCAGCGCCAGGCCTCGAAGGGGCCGGCGAACACATCGAGCGCGACCTCCTTGTTCCAGTCGCCCTTGGGCGGCGTGTCGCCGGGCACCTTGAGCTCGGCGATCCAGTTGATCAGCGATTCGCCGCGGTCGGCATGCCGGCGCGAGATCGGATACGTGACGAGCTTCTGGTCGGCGTGGCCGGCCATCACCATGCTGGCGCCGGTGAGGAAGGGCTTGCCGACCGTGGTGGCCCGCCACAGCACCCTTCCCGAATAGCGCGGCGGCCCTTCGTTCGGATAGAACTGGCGGCGCACCGCCGAATGGATGCCGTCGGCGGAGATGATGGCGTCGGCCCGTTCGACGTGCGTCTGGCCGCTCTGGCGGTCGAGCAGCGTGACCCTGGCCGCATCGGGGTCGACGGCCACCGCCTCCTGCCCGCAGCGCACGGCGGATGCGCCCAGGCGTTCGAGGGCCACCTGCATCAGCAGCATCTGCAGTTCACCGCGATGAATCGAGAACTGCGGCACCCGATAGCCGGCAGCCAGCCCGCGCGGCTCGCTCCAGATGCGCTGACCATGGCGGTTGAAGTAGCAGACCTCGGCCGTGCGCACGCCCAGCGCATCGAGCTGCGGCAGCAGGCCGAGCGCGGCCAGTTCGACGATCGCGCTGGGCTGCACGTTGATGCCGACACCCAGCGGGCGGACCTGCGCCGCGGACTCGAACACCTGCGCATCGATGCCCTGCGCCTTGAGCATCAGCCCGAGCGTGAGCCCGCCGATGCCGCCTCCGATGATGATTATTTTCATGACCGCCACATGTTTGTATTCCGACTCATCCCCGCTTTTGATTGTTAGGGGTAATGAAATCGAGCGTCAAGCGAAGCCTCCGCCGACCGGCCGCGACGGCTGCGGTCCGGATCCCGCAACTTTCGCCTGTTGCCCCGGCCGGACTGCGCCTATGGTTCGAGGTCCCGCGGCCGACAGCCGCCAGCGCCAGCCAGGAGGCCACCGCCATGATCTATGAGTTGAGAACCTATACCGTGAAGCCGGGGACGATCGGCGACATGGTCAAGGCCGCGAGCACGGTCTCGCGCGACATTCGCAAGGACGACTACGGCAAGCTCGAGGGGTACTGGTCGACCGAGATCGGCCCGCTCAACCAGGTCATGCATCTGTGGAGCTACCCCGACCTGAACGAGCGTTCGCGGCTGCGCGGCGAACTGGCCCTGAACACGCGCTGGCGCGATGAATACGTGCCGCTGATCCGGCCGCTGCTGGTGCGGCAGGACATCCGCCTGCTCAACGGCGTGATCGCACCCAAGGCACCCGCCGCGACCGGCAATCTCTACGAGATGCGCACCTATCGCGCCAAGACAGGCGGCGCCGTCCGGCAATGGCTGGATCTGTTCACGGCCGCGCTGGTGCACCGCGAGAAGTATTCGAAGATCGTCGGGCTCTGGCAGACCGAGGCGGGCCAGCCCAACGAGGTGTGCCACATCTGGGCCTACCCCGATCTGAATGCCCGCGCCGCCGCCCGCTCCGCCGCGCTGAAGGACCCGGGCTGGCAGGCGTTCATCGGTCAGAGTTCACCACTGCTCGAGGAGATGCACTCGACGATCATGCTGGCGGCGCCGCACTCGCCGCTGAAATAGATCGGCGAGTGCGCGGCAGGAGCTTTACTTCGTGTACTTCTGGATCAGCGACTTGGCTGAATCGAGCAGCTGCTTGCCGTTGATGCCCTTGCCCGCCATCTCCTTGACCCAGTCATCGTCGACCAGGTCGGCCGCCTTGCGGAAGGCCTCGTAGTCGGCGGTGGTCAGGCGGGTGATGGTGTTGCCGCGTTCCTCGGCCGTCTTGCGACCGCGCGGATCGTTCCCCTCCTGCACCTTGCCCAGCCAGGCGGATGTCTCGATGCCCGAGTTGGCATCGATGATCTTCTTCAGATCGGCCGGCAGCGCGTCGTACTTCGCCTTGTTCATCGCCATCACGAAGGTGGTGGTGTAGAGCGCCGGCAGCTTGGGGTCGAACTCGGAGTGGAACTTCGCCAGTTCGTTGACCTTCACCGAAGGCACCACCTCCCAGGGAATCACCGCGCCGTCGATCACACCCTTGGACATCGCATCGGGAATCTGCGGCAGCGGCAGTCCGACCGGCACCGCACCCAGCGATTTCAGCATGCTGGTCGTCAGCCGCGTGGGGCCGCGCATCTTCAGGCCTTTCAGATCCGCCACCGACTTGATCGGCTTGTCCTTGGTGTGGATCACGCCGGGGCCGTGGACATGCAGGGCGATCAGGTGGACGTCCTTGAACTCGTCCCGGGCGTTGGCCTGCACGTACTCCCACATCGCGCGCGAGGTGGCTTCGGCATTGGTCATCATGAACGGCAGCTCGAACACCTCGGTGCGCGGCATCCGGCCCGGCGTGTTGCCGACCAGCGTCCAGACCACATCGACAACGCCATCCTTGGCCTGGTCGTAGAGATTGAAGGGCGTCCCGCCGAGCTGCATCGCCGGGTAGCGTTCGAACTTGATCCGCCCGCCCGAATCCTTCTCGACCTTGTCCATCCAGCCGACGTGCATGTCCTTCCAGACGTTGGACTGCGGCGACATGAAGGTGTGGAACTTCAATGTCACTGTCTGGGCGAGGGCCGTTCCGGCGCTGGTCATGGCCAGGGCGGCGGCCAGCGCCAGGTGCTTGAATTTCATTGTCAGTCTCCTATCGGGTAGCGTCGGCTGGGAAGCGATCGCACGGATATTGTAGAGCGCAGCCCGCCAGGCGGGAGGCGCCGCTCCCCACGGGACGCAACGCCACCCGCGGTCCCCCGTCGACCGCCGGGCGGGCCCGACGCCCCAGCCCGCCGCCACGACTGAAGTTGCGACGAAACGAACCGATACGCCTGATTCGCAGACTTCGCGTGCACCGCATCAATGGCTCAGCCCAACCCGCAACAGGCAATTCGTCAGATCCGAGAGGACGTCGTCGAGTCATCCGCCGGCGTGCTGTTCGGGTTCGGCGTCCTGATGTTCGCATTTGCCGTGGTGCGCAATGCGCTGCTCGAAGCCCCTCTGGGCTTCGCGCATTACCTGGTTTTCGGTCTGTCGGTGGCGGCCTTCGCGATGCGCCGGCGCATGAGCGTCGAATGGCAGGCCATGCTGCTGCTGACCCTGTTCGGTGGTGCGGCAACGGTGGCGATGACCACCTACGGCCTGGCCGGGCAGTCGGTCGTTCTGCTGCTCGGAATGATCTTTCTGGCCACCACCATCTTCGGTCCCAATGCCGGCGCGATGGCGGGCGGCATCAGCGTGCTGATGCTGATGACCACCATGGCCGCGCTGCACTTCGACTGGCTGCGTTTCGATCCCGAGGTCGCCGGCTACATCAGCCATCCGCTGGCATGGCTGTCGGCCACGGCGACCCTGCTGGCGCTGACCCTGGTGATCCGCTCCCAGACCGCGCAGCTCACCGCGCGCATGGTGTCGCTGTGGCACGACCAGGAGCAGCGCGCGCACGCATTGCGCGATGCCAACGACAAGCTGCGCTCCGAGGTGGCCGAGCGCACGCGGGTCGAATCGAGCCTGCGCGAACGCGAGCAGAGCTATCGCGACTTGTTCTCGCTGTCGCCGGACGCCGTGTTTGTCGTGCACGGCGGCGTGATCACCGATCTGAATTCCGCCGCACTGGTGCTGCTGCGGGTCGGACAGCCTGAAAAGGCGATCGGAACGCTCTTCAGCGCCTGGGTAGGCGAACGCGAACCGGACGCCGATGCAGAAACCACGGTCATCGACATCGGCCTGCTGCCGGGACCGCCGTCCTTCACCGCCACGGACACAGGGCCGCGAGGCCGCGAAGTCCGGCTGCGGCCCGCCGACGGACGCGAGGCGACCGCCGAACTCAGGGTTGCGCGCGTGCGCATCGACGGCCAGCCGGCCATCCTCGCCACCTTGCGCGACATCACTGACCGCAAGAAGGCCGAAGCCCGCGTGATGCGCCTGGCCCAGCACGATGCGCTGACCGATCTGCCCAACCGCGCACTGCTCGAAGCCAGGCTGACGCTGGCGCTGCGCGAGGCCAGCCGCCGCCACCGCCGGGTGGCGGTGATGTTCATCGATCTGGACCGGTTCAAGACGATCAACGACACCCTGGGCCACGCCACCGGGGACCAGCTGCTGATCGAGGTCGGACGCCGCCTGACCTCGGTGTGCCGTCCGCGCGATCTGCTGGCGCGGCTCGGCGGCGACGAGTTCGTGCTGCTGTTGACCGACATCGAGCAGATCGACGATGTGACCGCAGTGGCTGAACGGGTGCTGGGCGCGCTGCGCGAGCCGGTGCGTCTGGAGCGCTACGAACTGACGGCCACCCCGTCGATCGGCATCAGCACGTTTCCCGACGACGGTGAAGACGGCGCGACACTGCTCAAGCATGCCGACGCCGCGATGTACCACTCGAAATCGGCCGGTCGCAACACCTACCGCTACTTCCTGCCGCAGATGAACAAGGCGGCTCTGGACCGCATCGCGCTCGAGCAGAAGCTGCGCAACGCCCTGAAGGACGACAGCTTCGAGCTGCACTACCAGATGCAGGTCGACCGGGAAGGCCGATTCGTCGGCATGGAGGCACTGCTGCGCTGGACGTTGCCGGACCAGGGGCCGATTGCGCCCGACCGCTTCATCCCGATCGCCGAGGAGATCGGCCTGATCGTGCCGCTGGGCGAATGGGTGCTCGATCGGGCGTGCCGGCAGGCCCGGCTGTGGCTGGACGCCGGAATGCCCGCCTTCCGGATCTCGGTCAACCTGTCGCCCGCCCAGCTGCGCAATCACGACTTCCTGGCGCGGGTCGAGCAGATCGTCCGCAGCCATCGCGTACCACCCTCGGTGATCGAGCTCGAGATCACCGAATCGGCTGCGATGGAGAACCCGCAGGAGGCGATCCAGGTGCTGGCCGGCCTGAAGCGTCTCGGACTGATGCTGGCGATCGACGACTTCGGCACCGGCTACTCGTCGCTGTCCTACCTGAAGCTGTTCCCGATCGACCACCTGAAGATCGACCGCTCCTTCGTGCGCGATCTGGTCGACGATCCGAACGACCGGGCGATCGCCCAGGCCACCATCGCACTGGCCCACAGCCTGGGCCTGCGGGTGATCGCCGAGGGCGTCGAAACCGAGGAACAGGCAGGCATGCTGGCCGCCTTCGGCTGCGACGAGATGCAGGGCTACCTGTACGGCCGGCCGATGCCGATCGAGCGGCTCGAGGCGCTGGTGCGGCGCGACCAGCGACAGGCGCTGGCCGCCGGCTGAACAGTCGAGGTCCGGGTGGCCTACCATGGCGGCTTTCCGACATCCCGAGTGGAGCGCCCATGCCCTTTGCCTTGTCCGACGGTGCACGTATCTACTGGCGGCTCGACGGCCGTGCCGACAAGCCGCCGCTGGTGATGGTCAGTTCGCTCGGATCGGACCATGCGATGTGGAACCCCGTGATGGCGGGTCTCGAGCGGGAGTTCCATGTGCTGCGCATCGACAAGCGCGGCCACGGTGCCTCGGATGTGCCTGAGGGCGAGTACTCGATCGCTCAGCTCGGCCGTGATGCGCTGGCCTGCGCCGACGCGGCCGGCTTCGAGCGCTTTCATTTCGCAGGCCTGTCGATCGGCGGCATGACCGGCATGTGGCTGGCGCAGAACGCGCGCCAGCGCCTGGACCGGATGGTGCTCTCCAACACCACCTCGCACGTCGTCCCCGGCGCCTACGACGAACGCATCCGCCTCGTTCTCACGCAGGGCATGGCGTCGGTCGCCGACCTGGTCATCGGACGGTTCTTCACGCCCGGCTACGCCGCCCGGCGGACCCCGCACTTCAGCACCGTGCGCTCGACGCTGCTGTCGATGGATCCGCACGGCTACGCCGGCTGCTGCTCTGCCATCGTCGGCATGTCGATCGCCGACGGCCTGGCCGGCATCACCACGCCCACGCTGGTGATCTCGGGCACGCACGACCCCGCCACGCCGCCCGAACGCGGTCGCGAGATCGCCCAGGCGATTCCCGGCGCCAGCCACCTCGAGCTTCCGACCGCCCATTTCGGCCACTCCGAGCGGCCGCTGCGCTGGCTGCGAGCGACGCTCGATTTCCTGAAGGCGCCACCGGCGGCCTGATCGCTCGTCCGAAGAGGGCGGCCTGATCGCTCGTCCGAAGATGGCGAGCCGATCGCCGATCCGCAACGGCCACTGCCCGCGCCCACGCCCGCGCCAGCGCCCGCGCCCGCGCCCGCGATTTGTCAGCTTCGCTGTCCTATACTTCTGCGCCCGTCCGCCACCCGGCGGAGGCCGACCGCAAGGGAGCCGACGGTGGAAAAAGTGTTCGATTGGCTGGCCCGCGCGTGCGCCATCGTGGCCGGGCTCGTGGTCGTCGTGATCACCCTGCTGACCAGCTGGAGCATCGTCGGGCGCTGGCTTTTCGGCAGCCCGGTGATGGGCGACACCGAGATCATCGAATTCGCGATGGCCATCGTCGTGGCGGGCTGCCTGCCGATCTGCCAATGGCGCGGTGACAACATCATCGTCGACTTCTTCACCACCGGCGCCACGGCGCAGACCCGTGAGCGGCTCGACCGCCTGGGCTCGCTGCTGGTCGCCCTGATGATGGGATTGATCGGCTGGCGCACGGTCGTGGCGGTCTTCGACCAGAAGGCGTCGGGCTCGGTCACGATGCTCTTGCAATGGCCCGAATGGATCGCCTATGCGCTGATGGCGCCGCCGCTGATCATCACGGCCCTGATGGGGCTGTACACCGGCATCACCGGACGCAACGGAGCGGCCGCCACCGACTTCGGCGATGACCCGGTCGCCGCGCTGCTGGCCCCGGAGCGACAGGCATGAGCCCGCTGATGATCGCCCTGGTGCTGTTCGTGCTGATGCTGGCGCTGATGGCCCTGCGTGTGCCGATCGCGGTGGCGATGTTCATCGCCGGCGCACTGGGCTACCTGTGGATGGCCGGGCCCTCACCGCTGCTCAATCACCTGAAGACCTACGCCTATGCGCGCTTCTCGAGCTACGACCTTTCGGTGATTCCGCTGTTCCTGCTGATGGGACAGTTCGCCACCCAGGGCGGTCTGTCGCGGGCGCTCTTCAAGTTCGCGGCGGCGCTGCTGGGCGGTTATCGCGGAGGGCTGGCGATGGCTGCGGTGGGCGCCTGCGCCGCGTTCGGGTCGGTGTGCGGCTCGTCGGTGGCGACCGCCGCGATGCTCGGTTCGGTGGCGCTGCCCGAGATGCGCCGGCACGGCTATTCGGGCCGGCTGGCGACGGCGACCGTGGCGGCCGGCGGCACG
>DAONCJ010000051.1:0-12358 GCA_035401985.1 Burkholderiaceae bacterium
ATCTGCTCCTCGGCGGACAGCTGGCGGTGCGTGGTCGAGCCGGGGTGGATGATCAGCGTGCGCGCATCGCCGACATTGGCCAGGTGGCTCATGAAGGTGGCCGCATCGATGAAGCGTTCGCCGGCGCGCTGGGCGGCCGGCGCATCGGCGGCGCCCGCCGGCTGGCCCTTGGGCTGGTCGGCACGCGCCTTGATGCCGAACGACAGGATGCCCCCGGCGCCGCGCGGCATGTATCGGCGCGCCAGCGCGTTGTAGGGACTGGACGCGAGCCCGGGGTAATTGACCCAGGCCACCGCAGGATGCTGCTCGAGGTACTCGGCGATGCGCTGGGTGTTCTGGCAATGGCGGTCCATCCGCACCGGCAGCGTCTCGATGCCCTGCAGAAGCATCCAGGCCGACATCGGCGCCAGTGTGGGTCCGAGCGTGCGGGCGATCTCCATGCGCGCCTTCATGGTGAAGCCGAAGTCGCCGAAGGTCTCGTAGAAGCGCACGCCGTGGTAGCCCTTGGACGGCTCAGTCATGCCGGGAAACTTGCCGTTGTCCCAGGGGAACTTGCCGGACTCGACGACGACCCCGCCCATGGTCGTGCCATGGCCGCCCAGGTACTTGGTGGCCGAGTGCACGACGATGTCCGCGCCATGGCGGAACGGCTGGCACAGGTAGGGCGAGGCCAGGGTGTTGTCGACCACCAGCGGAACGCCGTGGTCGTGCGCGATGGCAGCGACCGCGGCGATGTCGAGCACGTTCAGCCGCGGATTGGCGATGGTCTCGGCAAACAGCGCCTTCGTGTTGGGCTGCAGCGCGCGCCGGAAGTTCTCGGGATCATCGGAGTCGACAAAGGTGCAGCTGATCCCGAAGCGCTCGAAGGTGACGGCAAACTGCGAATAGGTCCCGCCATACAGGGTGCTGGCCGCGACGATATGATCGCCATTGCCGCACAGCGTCAGCATCGCGACCATCTCGGCGGCCATGCCGCTGGAGGCTGCGATGGCGGCACGCCCTCCTTCGAGCGCGGCCACCCGTTCCTCGAACACCGACACCGTCGGGTTCGACAGCCGCGAGTAGACGTTGCCGAAGGTCTGCAGGTTGAACAGGCTGGCTGCGTGCTCGGCCGAGTCGAACACGTAGGACGTGGTCTGGTAGATGGGCGCTGCCCGCGAACCGGTGGCCGGATCGGGGATCTGGCCGGCGTGCAGGCAGAGGGTTTCGATTCCGAATTCGCGATCGGCCATGTCGATGAGTCCAGGGTTCAGTAGGAGAGCTGCCGCGGGCGCTTTGCCGAGATGATGTGCGTGTTCACGCCGACCCAGTTGAGGCCGCCGAACAGCCGGGCGTGCTCGATCTTCACGCACCGGTCGACCACGCTGTCCAGCCCGTTGGCCAGCGCGAGCGCCTGCGCGGCTTCATTGATCACGCCGATCTGCTGCCACAGGCACTTCGCGCCGATCGCGACCGCCTCTTCGGCGATCGGCAGCACGTCGGCGGTCTTGCGGAACACATCGACGATGTCCACGGGAAACGGGATCGCCGACAGCGTGGGATAGCAGGTCTCGCCGAGGATGTCGGGATAGCGCGGATTGACCGGCACGATGCGGTAACCGTGCTCCTGCATGTACTTCGCCGCGAAATAGCTGGGTCGGAACCAGTCGGCCGACAGGCCCACCACAGCGACGGTCCGGTTGTCGGCAAGGATGCGGCGCAGGGTGACGATGTCAGACACGGTGAGTTCCTGTCGGGGCTGTTGATCCGGGATCGTAGGCTGGATGATCGGACCGGCAGAAGCAAGCTTCTTCCGGAATTCCCGATTTGATCGCCCGGCGGGCGCGGGCATCCCCCTTGCTGGTCCGGGTCGGGGCGCTCTGCTATCTTGGTTGCGTCGGGCCGCCGGCCGACCGTGGCCACCTGACCCTGGTCACCTGACCTTGGTCACCTATTGGGGGAGTCACAGATGACGAACAGTTTTGGCATCGGTTCGCTCGGACTGGGATCGCTGGGCAACATGCTCGAGTCGGTCGACCTGGTCAAGAAGGCCTGGTCGACTTTCAACCTGCCCAGCAGCCTGGCGCCGACGATGGACATCGACGAACTGGACAAGCGCATCGCCGATCTGAAAGCCGTCGAGCAATGGCTCAACGTCAACATGAGCATGCTGCACGGCACGATCCAGGGCCTCGAGATTCAGCGCGGCACCCTGGCGGCGATCAAGGCCTTCGGTCAGGCGGTGGCGCCGAACGCCGACGGTCTGGCCGGCATGGCGGCAGCGGCGGCCGCTGCCGCCACCCGGGCGGCCCAGGCGGGCATGAACACCGCGCGCGAGGCCGGCATCCAGTCGACACGGGAGGCGGCCGAATCGCGCGCCGAGGCAGCGCGCGCGGCGGAGAACGCCGCACCGGCCGACGAGGCCCCCGACGAGGCGCCCCCGGCGCCGGACGAACCGCCTGCGCGCGCCGGGCGTCCTGCAGCGGCCAAGCCGGACGGCGAGGCATCAATGGCGGCCGAATTGTCGCGGGCGGCCGCCGCCGCGGTGAACCCGGCGACCTGGTGGAACCTGCTTCAGAACCAGTTCAATCAGGTGGCCCAGTCGGCGATCTCGGGCGCCGGGCTGACGGTTCCGGCCGAAGCACCGCCCGATGGCCCCAAGCGGCGCAGCAGCGGCGCGGGCGCCAAGGCGAAGGGCCCGTCAGGGCGCAAACCAGGGGGGCCCGCTGCCAAGACCGCGGCCCGCAGGCCCTCGACGCGCTCGAAGGCTGAGCGGTGACCCGCTTTCGCCACGGCCATGCGCGGCACCCCCAGTGGCCGATGGCGCTCGAACTGGCACTCTCCCAGATCCACGGCAGCATCGGCGAGGTCGATGCGACGGGAGGCCAGGTCCTGGGCTTCGTCTACCTGTCCGACCGCTACGGCGCCGAACTGCCCGCCGTCGTGGCCGCCCTTCGCCAGCGCACAGGGGTCGATCACTGGACCGGCGCCGTGACGTCTTCGGTCTGTGCCACCGGGGTCGAATACGACGGCGAACCTGCTCTGGCGCTGATGCTGGGGACCTTCCCCGCCGAGAGCATTCGCCTGTTTTCGGGCCGCCTGCGCCCGCCGCCGGCTTCGCAGCCCGGCGCCGAGGGCGGCTTCCGATCGCACACGGCGCTGGTCCACGCCGACCCTTCGCTTCCCGACCTGACCGACCTTGTCCGCGAGCTCTCGCAGCGCACGGCGTCCGGCTATCTGTTCGGAGCGCTGACCAGCGGCGATTCGCCCTCGTACACGCAGGTCGCCGACGAGGCGGTGGCGGGCGGCCTGTCGGGCGTGATGTTCTCGTCTTCGGTGCGCGTGCTGTCGCGCGTCACCCAGGGCTGCTCACCGCTGGCGGGCGAGCATGTGATCTCCGCCTGCAGCGATCATTTCCTGCAGAGGCTGGATGGCCGTCCGGCTCTCGACGTGCTGCTCGAGGACCTCGGTGTGCGCCTGCCGGCCGGCAGCGCCGACGACGGCCAGGCCATCCTCAGGGCCCTGCCGGCTGAACGGCTCCGTCAGGGCCTGTTCGTCGGTCTGACGGACGCGAGCGCTCCCCCAGGTCGACGCATCGGCGACTACCTGGTGCGCAATGTGGTCGGGATCGATCCGCACCACCGCCTGCTGGCCGTGTCCGACGTGCCGGTTCAGGGCGACCGGGTGGTTTTCTGCACACGGGATCGCGACGCGGCACGCCGCGACCTGGTCCGCATCGTGTCCGAGCTGCGCGACGAAGTCGAAGAGGAAGCGCTGACCATCCGGGGGGCGCTGTATCACTCGTGCGTGGCGCGTGGCAGCGCCTTGTTCGGTGCTGCCGGCGAGGAACTCGAGACCATTCGACACCACCTTGGCGACGTGCCCCTGATCGGGATGTACGGCAGCGGTGAAATCGCCGGCGACCGGATCTACGGCTATACCGGGGTGCTGTCGCTGTTCGTCGCCTGAGCGCGCTCTGCCGGCTGAGCGGGCCCTGAGGCGCCGGACCCCAGTCCGTCCTGACGGGCCGCCCGCCACTGCCGCACCGCGGGTGCGATATCGGACAAGGATGGCAGCACCGTCACGCCCGCCGGAGGGCGCCGGTGCAGCACCGGGCATCGCCCCCCGGCCCACACGTCGACGGTGGCAGGCAGCCGGGCTCGCAACTCCGTCAGTCCGTCCAGCACCTGATTGGCGTTCAGACAGGCAGAGAACGACAGCGCCACGATGTCGATGGGCTTGACGGACGCCGCCCGCACGATGTCCCAGACCGGCGTCTGGGTGCCCAGCGAGGAACACCGGCAGCCATCCAGGGCCAGCAAAGCCTCGGCCATCAGCAGTCCCAGCCCGTGCACCTCGCCGGGAAACGTCGTCAGGAGCACCCGGGGACTGTGGCTGCCCGATGTCGGGATCGTGCCGATTGCGTTGCGCAGCACGACCTGCAGCGACTCGGTGTACAGATGCTCTTCGAAGACCTCGAGCTGACCGCTGGCCCAGGCCTCGCCGACCAGCGCGTTCAGTGGCGCGCTGACTTCCTTGACGAAGCGGTCCAGACCCATGCGCAGGGCAGCCTGCGACAGACTGGTCCGAAGGGCCTCCACATCGTGCGCCTTGATGAGATCGATGAACCGGCGGAGGTCGTCGGGCACCTCCGGCGCCGTCCCTTTGCCCCCCGCAGGAGCCAGGGCATCGACCGTCAGGCGCCGAAGCTCGTCGACGCTCAGGCCGATGATCTTGCCGGGCCGATGACCCGCGTCCATGAGCCGGCGGATCATCCGCAGGCGCTCGAGATCCGCATGGGAGTACAGACGCTCGCCCTGGGCATCGCGCACGGGCAGCGGGAAGCCGTATCTTCGCTCCCACACCCGCAGGGTGTCTTTCGGCACCCCGGTGTCGCGTTCGATCGCTGAGATGCTCAGCCCCTCGGGGCCGGAGGCGAAGGAATCATGCATCGGAGGCACATCCACTCAACTGCAAGTACATTTTGTCCTGGACAAATTGTTGACTCTACGCCAATACAGGTCGATTATAGGGTCATATGGCTGACATGACTAAGACAATCGTGGCTGCGTGCATGGTTTTGTGGATGACCGCTCCGGGGCTGGTCAAGCCGGCGCATGCGCAATCTGCCCCACAGGCGCAGCCGCCGGCCTGCACGACGCTGTTCGATGTCACCGTCCCCCGACTGCAGGACGACGTGCCGCAGAGGCTGTGCCAGTACGCCGGGCAAGTGGCGCTGGTGGTGAACACCGCGAGCTTCTGCGGCTTCACCGGTCAGTACCAGGAACTCGAAGCGCTGTATGAAAAGTACCGGAGACGCGGCTTCGTGGTGCTCGGGTTCCCGTCCAACGACTTCGGCCAGCAGGAGCCGGGCAGCAACCGCGACATTGCCGACTTCTGTTTCAACACCTATGCCGTCCGGTTCCCGATGTTTGCGAAGACGACGGTGGTCGGCCCGTCAGCGAGCCCCCTTTACCTGAACCTGAGCCGCCAGGCCGGTCCGCCGCGCTGGAATTTCCACAAGTACCTGATCGGGCGCGACGGACGGATTGTCGCGAGTTTCCCCAGTCAGGTCACCCCGCTTGCCAAACCGCTCACGCAGGCGATCGAACGTCTGCTTTAGCCGGCGCACCCGGCCGGGATCAGACGCCTGCGTTCATTTTGAACTGTACGGTCATTTCTTGCCTTTACAGTCATTTTATGTACCATAGGGTATCAACCCCTGTCGGGAACCCAGAGGACCACCCATGGAATCGACCTTTCCCGCGTTCGCCTGCCGCCTGGCGGCCCTTCCCGCAGAACCCGTGATGCGCTCTCCGAAAGCAGGGTCATGCGCATCGCGGTGATCGGCTCAGGCATCTCCGGCCTGGCGGCTGCCCTGCGGCTGACGCCGGTCCACTCGGTGACGGTATTCGAATCGCAGACGCGGCTGGGCGGTCATGCTCATGCCGTCGAAGTCAGCCTCGACGGCGTCAAGGCGCAGGTCGACACGGGGTTTCTCGTCTACAACCATCGCACTTATCCCAAACTGGTCGCCCTGTTCGACGAGCTGAACGTGCCCACAGCGGCTTCCGACATGTCGTTCTCAGTGTCCGTCGGTCCCTACGATTTCGAGTGGTGCGGCTCGAACCTGAAGGCCGTGTTTGCCCAGCCGTCCAATGCGCTGCGGCCAGGCTTCTGGCGCATGCTCGCCGACATCGCGCGCTTCAACCGGCAAGCCAGCGCGCTGGCGCAGCAGGGGCAAGGCGGTGCGGCAGCGCTGCTCGATCAGTCGCTGGGTGACTTCCTGGCCGCCAACCGGTACAGCACGGCATTTCGGGACGGCTATCTGCTGCCCATGGCGGCAGCGATATGGTCCTGTCCGATGACGACCATGATGGCGTTCCCGATGGGCAGCTTTGCCCGGTTCTTTCACAACCACGGCCTGCTGTCGATCACCGACCGCCCGCAGTGGCACACCGTGCGTGGCGGGTCGGGTGAGTATGTCCGCCGGATCGCCGAGCGGCTGCATGACGTGCGCACCAGCGAGCCGGTGATCTCGCTGCGCCGCCTGGGCGTGGACGGTGCTGCCGGAGTCGCTGTCGCCACACCGCGGGGCACCGAACGGTTCGATCAGGTCGTGCTCGCCTGCCACAGCGACCAGGCGCTGGCCCTGCTGGCCGACCCCGATGAAGACGAACGGGCGATCCTGTCGGCCATTCCGTACCAGCCCAATCGGGCCTTCCTGCACACCGACGAGCGCCTGATGCCACGGCGCCGCGGGGCCTGGGCGGCCTGGAACTATCTGAGCAACGGCGACACCACCTCGCCGGAGGTCTCGGTCACCTACTGGCTGAACCGCCTGCAGCCGCTGCCGTTCCGCCGGCAGGTGCTGCTCAGCCTGAATCCGCTGTTCGAGCCGCGGCCGGACCAGACGATCGCGTCCTTCGCCTATGCCCATCCGATCTTCGATCAGCGCGCGACCGCGGCGCAGCACCGCCTGCCCGGGATCCAGGGGCGTCGGGCGACCTGGTTTGCCGGCGCGTGGACCGGTTTCGGATTCCATGAGGACGGCCTGAGCTCCGGACTCGCGGTGGCCGCCGGTCTGCTCGCTCAACCCGCGCTCGAACGGATTGCCGCGTGACATCGGCCGCCGTCACCATGCCCCGCTCCGATCCGCTGGCCCCCCTGGCCGACCCGGACTGGCGGCTGGTGTTCGGCGAAGTCTTGCACCGGCGGCTGCGGCCGTCTGATCATGCGTTTCGCTACCCTGTGTTCTATGTCCGTGTGCCGGTCCACCATCTGGACGGCAGCGCGAGAGGCAACTGGCTGTTCGGCCTGAACCGGCCCGCGCTGCTGTCGTTTCGCGAGTCCGACCATGGCGACGGCCGGGGCTGCGCCGCGTGGGTCCGCTCGCAACTGGCCGACGCAGGCATCGCGGCCGACGGGCCGCTCTGGCTGTACACCTTCGCGCGGGTGTTGGGCTACGTCTTCAAACCGGTCAGTTTCTGGCACTGCCACGACCGCGACGGCCGGCTGATGGCGGTCCTGGCCGAGGTCAACAACACCTTTGGCGAGCGCCACGCCTATCTGCTGTCCGATCCATCGGGCGCGCCGCTGCGCCGGGGTCAGACCTTGCGTGCCGAGAAGGCGTTCCACGTCTCGCCCTTCAATGAAGTGATCGGCGGCTACCGCTTCCGGTTCATGGACACCGCCGAGCGCACCGTCGCCCGCGTCGAACACCACGACGAGGCGGGGCC
Source organism: Burkholderiaceae bacterium (assembly GCA_035401985.1). Lineage (GTDB taxonomy): Bacteria > Pseudomonadota > Gammaproteobacteria > Burkholderiales > Burkholderiaceae_E > Quisquiliibacterium. The sequence goes on from DAONCJ010000051.1 coordinate 7,719, forward strand.
GGTGCTGCTGACCAGCCTGTCAGGCAGGCCGGAACGGCTGTCGCGCCGCCATTGCTGGCGTGCCCTGCTGCGCTATCCGCTGTTCACGCTGGGCGTGATAGCCCGCATCCACTGGCAGGCCCTGCGCCTGTTCGCCCAGGGGGTGCCCTTCCAATCCAAACCCGCGCCGCCCGCGCGATTTCTCACTCGCGGATCGCCATGAACGCTGCCAGCAGACCCCGTCTATCCGCCGTCCAGGCGCTCACGGCGACCCGACGCGGGCAACCGCTCGAACCTGCGCCACCGGGCGCGCCCCGGTCGGCGCGAATCCTGCTCAGCCTCCTCGGGCGTCTCGCGCACGGCCGGCTGGTCCTGACGCTGCCCGACGGACAGACCATGGCGTTCGGCTCGGGCGAGCCCTCCGCGCAGATGCGCCTGACCAACTGGAAGCTGTTTGGCGCCGTGCTGGCCCGCGGCGACATCGGGTTCGCCGAATCGTGGATTGCGGGCGACTGGCACAGCGATCGGCTGATCGACCTGATCGACCTGATGATCGCCAACCGCTCGGTGCTCGACCGGGCCGTATACGGCCATGGGGTGATGCGCTGGGTCGATCGCCTGCGGCACCTGCTGAACCGCAACACGCGCGCCGGCTCGCGGCGAAACATCCATGCGCACTACGACCTGGGCAATGCGTTCTATCGGCTGTGGCTCGATGACACGATGACCTATTCGAGCGCGGTGTTCGGCGGCAACGCCGACCTGCCGCTCGCCCACGCCCAGAACGCCAAGAACCAGCGTGTCCTGGACCAGCTGGCACTGCAGCCGGGCGACGGGATCCTCGAGGTCGGCTGCGGATGGGGCGGATTCGCCGAACACGCGGCCCGCCACGGCATGCAGGTCAAGGGCGTCACGCTGTCAGGCGAGCAGCAGGCTTTCGCCCAGCAGCGCCTGAGCGCCGCGGGCCTGGCCCACAGCGCCCGCTGCGTGATCCAGGACTATCGCGACGAAACCGCCCGCTACGACGGCATCGTGTCGATCGAGATGTTCGAGGCGGTGGGCGAGGCCTACTGGCCGCAGTACTTCGCCACGCTGGCGCGCAGCCTGAAGCCCGGCGCGCGCGCGGTGGTGCAGACCATCGTCATCGATGACGCGCTGTTCGAACGCTACCGGCGCGGCACCGACTTCATCCAGCAGTACGTGTTCCCGGGCGGCATGCTGCCCTCGCCCGAGGCCTTCATCGCCCACGCCCGGCGGGCCGGACTCGAGGTGATCGACCGCTATGCATTCGGCCAGGACTATGCGCACACGCTCAGGCTGTGGCGCGAAGCCTTCATGAACCGCCTGGACGACGTCCGGGGCCAGGGTTTCGACGAGCGCTTCATCCGGACCTGGGAGTTCTACCTGGCCTACTGCGAAGCGGCCTTCCGGCACCGCAACACCGACGTCGTGCAGTTCACGCTGACCCACGCCGGAACGACTGGCTGAGCCGATGGACCGCCGCAGCCAGGCCGTACGCGCCGACCGGCTCCGCCGCGGGCTGATCACGGGTGTCGGTTCGCTGACCGCTCTGGCGATCACGGGCGCCGCGCGCGCTCAGTCCGACTCTTCGGTCCGCACGGCAGCCGAGGCCATCCCCGGCCCGGTGGGCAGCGCCCTGGCGCAGCCGCGGCTCGCCGGGGCCGGGCGCCTGCGCTGGTTCGGCTTGGCGATCTATGACGCCCGCCTGTTCGTGCCGGCTGAGGGCATGGATCCGGCGCGCTATGCGCGCGCGCCGTTCGCCCTCGAGCTGCAGTACGCCCGATCGCTGGCCGGAGACGACATCGCGCAGGCGAGCCACAAGGAGATGACCCGGATGCAGTTCGGCACGCCCGATCAGCGGGCCGGCTGGCTCGCCTCCATGCGCCGCCTGTTTCCCGACGTGTCGGCAGGCGATCGGCTGACCGGCATCAACCGCCCGGACGGCCTGGTTCAGTTCTACCGCAACGACACGGCTCTCGGCCGCGTCGACGATCCGCGCTTCGGCGAGGCCTTCTTCGCCATCTGGCTGGATCCGCGCACCCAGGCACCGGACCTGCGCCGCGCGCTGCTGCAGGGCCTCTCGCCCGGCAGGCCGTCGTGAGCCCCGTGCCGGCCCTGGGCTGGCGCCCGCTGGCCGCCTACGGCTCGCTGCGCGCGCCGCTGGCCCTGCTCGAACTGCCTCTGTTCGTGCTGCTGCCGGCGTTCTACAGCCGGTCGCAGGGACTCGATCTGGCGCTGATCGGCGCGGTGCTGTTCTTCACCCGCCTGCTGGATGCGGTGGCAGACCCGCTGATCGGCGACCGCATCGATCGGCAGCGCGACCGCCAGGACGAGCGGCGCTGGATCGCGCTCGGGCTGCCGGTGCTTGCCCTCGGCTTTGCGGCGATGTTCCTGCCACCGGTGACCGGCAATGCCGCCGCGGCCTGGCTGGCGGCCACCTCGATGGTCACCTATCTGGCCTATTCGGTGGTCTCGATCGCCTACCAGGCCTGGGGATCGGGGATAGGACACAGTCCGTCCGAGCGAGCCCGCGTGGCTGCCGTGCGCGAGGGCTTCGGTCTGGCCGGCGTGCTCGCCGCATCCGCTCTGCTGGCACCGGAGCACGCCCGCACCCTGATCGTGTGCTTCGTGCTGCTCGCAGCGCTGGCATGGCGGCTGATCCGCCATGCGCCGGCGCCTCGCGCGAGGAATGGGGCGGGGGACGAAGCCGGTGACGGCGTGCCCGACGGCGCCTGGACGGCCTGGCGCAGGGTGCTGGGCAATCCCCTGTTCCGCTGGCTGCTGGCTGCTTTCGTCCTGAACGGAGTGGCCACGGCGATCCCCGCGACGCTGCTGCTCTTCTTCACCCGCGATGTGCTGGGCGCCGATGAAACGCAGACCGCCCTTCTGCTGGTCGCATATTTCCTGGCCGGGGCGCTGGGCATGCCGCTGTGGACGCGGCTCGCCCGGCGGTTCGGTCTGCGCAACGCCTGGCTGATCGGCATGGCGTTCGCGGTCCTCGCGTTCATGTGGGCGATGGGGCTGGGCCGCGGCGACCTGCTGGGATTCGGCATGGTCTGCGTCCTGACGGGACTGGCGCTGGGCAGCGATCTCGTCATGCCGGCCGCCCTGCTGGCCGCGCTGATCTCCGAATCGGGTCACGCCGGTCGCCACGAGGGCGCATATTTCGGCGTCTGGAGCCTGGCCACCAAGCTGAACCTGGCGATTGCCGCCGGCCTGACCCTGCCGATGCTGTCCTGGCTCGGCTACGTGCCCGGTCGCGGCAGCGACACGCTGATGCTGGCGCTCAGCTATGCCGCGCTGCCCAGCGCCCTGAAGCTCGCCGCGGGCCTGATCGTGCTGCTCGCGCCCCTGCCCGAGTCCATCTCCCGCGACCCCACTCCGAAAGAGGCCTGCGCATGACCCTCGCCCATCTGCCTCGCCGGCGCGTGCTGCTCGCCGCGATCGGCCTGCCCGTCGTGGCGGCCCTGCCCGGCTGCGCCGCCGTCGACCCCAGGGTTTATGCCCGCGACCAGCCGGCGCTCGACCTGAAGCGCTATTTCGACGGCATGCTGGACGGCTGGGGCATGGTCCAGGACCGGTTCGGCAAGGTGCTGCGGCGCTTCACCGTCACCATGCAGGCGTCCTGGCAGGGCGACACCGGCACCCTGGATGAGGCCTTCGCATGGTCCGACGGCGAGCGCCAGCGCCGTGTGTGGACGCTGCGGGCGCAACCGGCCGGCCGCTACATCGGCACCGCCGCGGACGTCATCGGTGAAGCAATCGGCCATGCGGCCGGCAATGCGCTGAACTGGCGCTATGCGATGGCCGTGCCCGTCGGCGGCCGGGTCCTGGAGGTCGACTTCGACGACTGGATGTTTCTGGTCGACGAAAAGGTGCTGCTGAACCGCGCCACGATGAGCAAGTTCGGCATCCGGCTTGGCGAAGTGACGCTGTCACTGACGCGACGCTGAGGTGAGCCATCGCCATGCTGTCTAGCCTGAATCCCCGCGTGCGCGACTGGCGCGGCCGGCGCGTCTGGATCGTCGGCGCCTCCAGCGGCATCGGCGCAGAGCTTGCGCGCGAGCTGCTCAATCGGGGCGCCCGCGTCGCGCTGTCGGCGCGGCGTGCCGAGCCGCTGCAGGCACTGGCCGGACCCGCACTGGCGGCCGGCTCGGCGCTGATCCTGCCGCTGGACGTCGGTCAGCCCGACTCGGTGCGGGCGGGCCTGCAGACGATCGTGGACCGCTGGCAGGGCGTGGATGTCGTGCTGTGGGTGGCGGGCACCTATCGGCCGATGCGCGCCTACGATTTCGACCTGACCGAGGCTCAGCGCATCGTCCAGACGAATCTGGGCGGCGTCCTGAACGGGCTGGCCTCGATCCTGCCGGTGCTGATCGGCCAGCGCAGCGGCGCGATCGGCATCGTTTCCAGCGTGGCCGGCTTTAACGGACTGCCGATGTCGCTGGTCTACGGGCCCACCAAGGCGGCGCTGATCAACCTGGCTCAGTCGCTGTATTTCGACCTGCATCCGCTGGGCATCGGCGTGCATCTGATCAACCCTGGGTTCGTCGAGACGCCGCTGACCGACCTCAACGAGTTTCCGATGCCCGCCATCGTGACCGCCCCGGCCGCCGCCAACCGGATCCTTTCGGGTCTGG